>JANJUH010000211.1 GCA_024710675.1 Lysobacterales bacterium | reverse complement strand
AAAGGGTCTGCGGCGAGCCCGATCGCGCCCGAGGGCGCTCTCACCGAACATGCCATAACGCACTGATTTGATTGCCATCGTAGAAGGGGCATGGGAAAGGGGGCAGGGGGTTGATCGAGCGGCACGAGCCGACCGCGACTCTAACCTGATCCCCCGCCCCTTGCCCCCAGTCCAGTGTTCGATGCGCGAATAAGCGCACCGAAAGGGGCGACCAGGACTCCTACGAGGGTCTCGCGCCCTCAACGCCCGCGCGGCCGCATCAGCGTCGACTTGCCGAACAGGCTCTCGACCAGGTCGACCGCCAGCCGCGCGGTGCGGTTGTGGTGGTCGACTGCCGGGTTCAGCTCGACGATGTCGAGCGAGCCCAGGCAGCCGGTGTCGGCGATCATCTCCATCACGAGGTGCGCCTCGCGGTAGTTCGGCCCGCCGGGCACGGTGGTGCCGACGCCGGGGGCGATCTCGGGGTCGAGGAAATCGACGTCGAAACTGACGTGCACGTGGGTGTCCGCATCCACGTCCGACAGCGCCTCGCGAATCGCCCGGCGGATGCCGTACTCGTCGACATAGCGCATGTCGAAGATCGACAGGCCATGTTCGTGAACGAGTTCACGTTCGCCCGCATCGACCGATCGGATGCCGATCTGGTGCAGTTCCTCGCGCGCCAGCGCCGGGGCGAAGCCGGCGAGGTGGGTCAGTTCTTGCGGCCCGATGCCGAACAGGCAGGCCACCGGCATGCCGTGCAGGTTGCCCGAGGGCGTGATCTCGCTGGTGTTGAAATCGGCATGGGCATCGAGCCAGATCACGCGCAGGCGCTTGCCGGTGCGCCGGCAGTGGGCGGCGACGGCAGCGATCGAGCCCATCGCCAGCGAATGGTCGCCGCCGAGCAGGATGGGCAGCCGGCCATCGCCCAGCGTGCGCCCGACCGCGTCACATACCGCGCGATTCCACGCGACCACCTCTTCGAGATGCCGATAGCCGCCGTCGGGCGGCTGGATCGGGTTCATCGGGCCGGCCAGGTTGCCGCGATCCTCGACCTGCAGGCCACGCGCGATCAGCGCCTCGCGCAGGCCGGCAACACGCAGGGCTTCCGGGCCCATCGAGGCGCCACGGTGGGCGGCGCCGACATCGGTGGGCGCCCCGATCAGGCTGATCGCTCGGCTGCTCATTGCGCGTATTCACTTCATATGCAAGGGTGCGCAGCCTAAACGCGGATGGAACCGACGGGCAAGCTGCGCTTGGCCCGCCGGGTCCACTCGTTCAGAATCAACAAGGCGCCTCCTGCGCCAGCCCAGAGCGCATGTCCACCGAGACCCGCATCGTATCGGCCGCCTCCTCGCGCGAAGAGGAAGCGATCGAATCCAGCATCCGGCCGCGCCGGCTTGCCGAGTATCTCGGTCAGGTCGCCGTGCGCGAGCAACTGGCGATCTACATTGAGGCCGCGCGCCGGCGCGGCCAGGCGCTCGATCATGTGCTGATCTTCGGTCCGCCCGGCCTCGGCAAGACCACGCTCTCGCATGTCATCGCCAACGAGCTCGGGGTCAACCTGCGCCAGACCTCGGGCCCGGTACTGGAGCGACCCGGCGACCTTGCCGCCCTGCTGACCAACCTGCAGCCGCGCGACGTGCTCTTCGTCGACGAGATCCATCGCCTGTCGCCGGTGGTCGAGGAAGTGCTGTACCCGGCGCTCGAGGACTTCCAGATCGACATCATGATCGGCGAGGGCCCGTCGGCGCGCTCGATCAAGCTCGACCTGCCGCCCTTCACGCTGATCGGCGCGACCACCCGCGCCGGGCTGCTGACCGCGCCCTTGCGCGACCGCTTCGGCATCGTCCAGCGCCTCGAGTTCTACACCGTCGCCGAGCTCGCCCACATCGTGAGCCGATCGGCCGGCATCCTCGGCATTCCCTGCGAGCCCGAGGGCGCGCACGAGATCGCGCGACGATCGCGCGGCACCCCGCGCATCGCCAACCGCCTGCTCCGGCGTGCGCGTGACTATGCCGAGATCAAGGCCGGCGGCACCATCACCCGCGAGGCCGCCGCCGCGGCGATGGACATGCTGAAAGTCGATCCCGAGGGCATGGATGCGCTCGACCGGCGCCTGCTCGGCCTGATGATCGAGCACTTCGACGGCGGCCCGGTCGGGGTCGACAGCCTGGCGGCGGCGCTGAGCGAAGAGCGCGGCACCATCGAGGACGTCATCGAGCCCTACCTGATCCAGCAGGGCTACCTGATGCGCACCGCACGCGGGCGCATCGTCACCCGCCGGGCCTGGCTGCACCTCGGCCTGACGCCCCCGAAGCGGCCCGAGTTGGCCGGTGATCTGTTCAGCGGAGACGGCGATGCCTGAGCGCAGCGCACGGCAGCGTCCCTTCACCTGGAACGCGCGGGTCTACTGGGAAGACACCGATGGTGGTGGGGTGGTCTATCACGCCAACTACCTGCGCTTTCTGGAGCGTGCGCGCACCGAATGGCTGCGCGCCAAGGGCTTCGACCAGTACGCGCTGATGCGCAGCAAGGGGCTGGTCTTCGCAATCTATGCGATGAAGCTCGAGTTCCTGAAACCGGCGCGCCTCGACGACCTGCTCGAAATCGACGTGCGTCTGCTCAACTGCCGGCGTGCAAGCTTCGCCGTCGCCCAGCGCATCACCGATGTGCGCGGCGGCGCCGAGTTGTGTCGCGCCGAGGTCGAGGTGGCCTGCCTCGACGCCGGGGCCTTCCGGCCGATTCCCATTCCCGATGAACTGCTGGCGGAGATCCGTTCGTGACCCAAGACCTGAATCTTCTGGAACTGATCCTCGAGGCCAGCCTGCCGGTGCAGGTGGTGATGGCGCTGCTGGTCGGTGCCTCGATCTGGTCGTGGTGGATCATCTTCCGCAAGAAAGCGGTGATCAGCCGCGCGCTGAAGGAGGCCGATGCCTTCGAGGAGCGCTTCTGGTCCGGCGCCGATCTCGCCCAGCTCTATCGTGAGGTCAGCCAGAAGGGTGGCAACGATGGTCTGGCCGGACTGTTCGAAGCCGGCTTCCGCGAATTCGCGCGCTTGCGCCAGCGCCGCCAGATCGACGGTCGCACGCTGATCGAGGGCAGCCAGCGCGCGATGCGGGTGACGCTGATGCGCGAGGTCGACCGTCTCGAGCAGCACCTCAACAACCTCGCCACCGTCGGCTCGATCAGCCCCTACGTCGGCCTGTTCGGGACCGTGTGGGGCATCATGGTCGCTTTCCACGGACTTGCCAGCGTCAAGGAAGCGACCATCGCGATGGTCGCCCCGGGCATCTCCGAAGCATTGATCGCCACCGCGATGGGCCTGTTCGCGGCGATCCCGGCGGTGATCTTCTACAACCGCTTCTCGAATGCGGTCGAGCGCATCGAATCGCGCTACGACACCTTCCAGGAAGAGTTCAGCGCGATCCTGCAGCGCCAGGCGCATGTCGATGAGCACTGATCGGCCTCGGATCGCGCCCTGTGAACGTGTGCGTTCCCGATCAGAGCTCTTTTGGTCCGCAAAGGACGCAAAGGACGCAAAGGGAGAAGCGGCGGCTGCCTTGGAGGTCACTTCTGCGCGCCGGGGCATGGGCCTGACGAGTCTCCTGAATGGCTTTTGCTCTTCTTCGCGTCCTTTGCGTTCTTTGCGGACAAAAATGCTCTTCACAGTCCGAAGAACCCCAACGCTCGCCCCCGGACGTTGAGTCCACCAAAGCCCCAGCGCGAGCTGCCAGACCGAGAATCCGATGCGCCGCAAACGCCGCAAACCCGTATCCGACATCAACGTCGTGCCCTACATCGACGTGATGCTGGTGCTGCTGATCATCTTCATGGTCACGGCGCCCTTGCTCAACCTCGGCGTCGACCTCGAACTGCCGCAGGCCAATGCGAATCCGCTCGACACCCCGGAGGATCCGGTGATCGTCAGCGTCGATGCGCAGGGCAACATGTTCCTGTCGATCGGCGGCAACCGCGAGCCGGTGGACCCGGCCGGCCTCGTCGAGAAGGTCGGCGCGATCGTGCGCAACAACCCGAAGGCGGCCATCCTGGTGGGCGGTGACCGCGGCGTCAGCTATGGCCGCGTCTACGAGGCCATCGCCGCGCTGCAGCAGGCGCAGGCACCGCGCGTCGGGCTGATGGCCGATCCCTTGCCGCAACAGGCTCCGGCGCGCTGAGCGATGGCGATGGAAAGCACCCGCGACCAGACCCGGGCTTTCCTGTACGCGATCGGCGTGCACCTGATCGCCGGCGTGATGCTGTTCTCGGGCCTGCTGTTCAATCGGCCGATGAAGCCGGTGTTGCCCAGTGGCGACACCCTGGACGCGGTGCTGATCGACATGACCCTGGGCCAACCAGCGGCCAGGCCGACGCCCTCGCGTCCGCCGCCGCCCAAACCCGAGCCGCCGAAGCCGGAACCGCCGAAGCCGCAGCCCAAGCCCGAACCCGCGCCGCCACCGGTGCCACCCCAGGCGACGCCGGACGATGTCACCGACCAGCGCATCATCCCGCCCTCGGTACCCGATACCACGGCGATGGACCTGGAGCGCCGCCTCGAGGAAGTGCGTCGGGAGCAGGAGCGTGCGCGCGCGCAGACCGCCGAACTCGAGCGTCAGCGCCAGCAACAGTTCGAGGACCGCCGCCGCGCCGAGGCCGAACGCCTGCGCCAGGAAGCCCAGCGCGCGCAGGAGATCCTCAACCAGTCCGCCGAGCCGGCGCCCGTCGGCAACCCGCGGCCTGGCGTCGCTGGTGGCGAGGACTCACTGGCCGGCCAGTACGCCGCGCTGCTGCGTGAGGTGATCCGCCAGCGCTGGCGCCGCCCCGCCGGCACGCCGGTCGGCATCCGCTGCGTCGTCCAGGTGCGCCAGATCCCGGGAGGGGAGGTCATGTCGGCTGCGATCGGCCGGCCCTGCAATGCCGACGAGATCGTGCAGCGCTCGATCCTCGATGCCGTCGAGCGCGCCAGTCCGCTGCCGTACGAGGGTTTCGAGTCGGTCTACAACCCGCGGCTGGAGCTGACTTTCGAGTACAACGGGGAGTAGGAGCGCCCTCTGGGCGCGATCACCTGATGGCGCAGGCAGCCCGGCCGGCCAGCTGGCCTGCGCTCGCTGTCGTGCGGGTGCCCATCGCGCGCAGAGCGCGCTCATGCAGTGTGGCGCCAATATCACCCCGGCTGGGTGTCCTCGTTCATCCTTCCCGCGG
>JANJUH010000446.1 GCA_024710675.1 Lysobacterales bacterium | reverse complement strand
GGGGATCTTCGGGCTTCCCGAAATCCTGCACCGGGCCGTGGGTCACTTTGCGCCGTGGTTGATGCTGATCGGCGGCGTGACCGTGATGAGCATCGTGGTGTGCTTCTCCGAGCTGACCAAGCTGACCGATCGCTCGGGCGGTCCGCAGCGCTTTGTCGGCGATGCCTGGGGTGCCTATCCGGGATTCATGATGGGCTGGACCTTCTTCGCGGCCCGCGTGTTGGCCATCGGCGCCAACATCCTCGTGCTCTTCGCCTACGCGACCGCCCTGTGGCCGGTGCTGGGGGAGGGGATGGTCAAGTCGATGGCCATCGTCACGCTGCTCGCGGCGCTGGCCTTCATCAACATCATCGGTGTGAAGCGGGCCGTGGCCGTGCTCGGCGCGCTGACCGTGCTCAAGCTGCTTCCCCTGGTCACCCTGGCCGTGATGGGCATTGCTCATGCCGCACCCTCCGGCAGCGTGACGCTCCCGCAGTTCAGTGCCATCGAGGGCGTGATCCTGGCCACGCTCTACGCCTTCGTCGGCTTCGAGAATGCGACGGTGCCGGCCGGTGAGACACGCGATCCGAAACGCGCGATGCCCAAGGCGCTGCTGATCAGCGTCCCCCTGGTGACGCTGATCTATTTCGGGCTGCAGCTCGCGTACAGCCACTCGAGCCTCGCCGGAACCGGGCCGGACGCGCCGGTCACCGAATTGGCACGGCTGCACTGGGGCGATCTGGGTGCGCTGCTGATCGCCGCCACGATCGTCGTCTCGGTCCTGGCCAACCTGACCGCCGCCTACACCTCGACCAGCCGGATGCCGTCGGCGCTCGCCGATGACGGGCTGTTGCCGGCGTGGTTCGGCAAGGTCTCGCGCTGGGGCACGCCGATCCACTCGATCCTCTTCGTCTTCGCCCTGAGCGTGCTGTTCGCGCTGATCGACGATTTCCTCGTCCTCGCGGTCATCTCCACCGTCGCACGCCTGGTGGCCTACATCACCTCGATCTGCGCCTTGCCGCGCCTGCGGCGGGCCGCGGGATTGCCGGCGGTCAACCGCACCATCGCCATCGCCGCCCCGATTGCACTTGGGCTGTCGATCTGGGCGGCGACGCAGACCTCCGCCAAGCAGTGGTCGATGCTGGGGGGCTTCGCGATTGTCGGCACGCTGCTGTACTTCGTTGCGCGGCGGAGGCCGGCTGCGGACCATCCAGGTTGAGAGGCACGGATCGGCCGCACCTTGAATGTCCGAGTCCATGGCGCTCAGCGCGATGGACTACGCAGCCGCGACGATCCGGAACTCGGTGGCCTTGGCAACAGGTCGCACGAGATTGCGTTCGCGCTTTAAGTCGACGATGCCGTAGTGAGACATCGTCTTGAGCGTGCGCGAGAGGTTGCCCGGCTTGCGTCCCGTGGCTTGCGCCAACTCCGCAATCGATGCTGGTGCGGTGTCGACGATCACGCGGAGCAAAGCCCGGTTGTCGTCGCTCAGCACCTCGGCCAGCGACTTCATCGAGGTGAACCACACCTTGGGCTCACCCGCTTTAGGCTTGTAGTCGCCGCGCGCGATGGCGATAGCGCGCTGGCGCATCTTGTCTTGGGGCAAGATCCCGATCGTGATGGCTTTCATGGCTTCCTCACTTCGGCCAGGACGCGGTCGACGTCATTGGAAAAATCTTCCAGCAATTGCTCGGCGGACTTGAACTCGTAGGGCACGCCTTTGTCGGTGGCGTGCCGATGCTTGTGATCAGTAGCAAGGATGCGCCCGGCGTACCTGAACTTTTTCGGTGGCTTGACGACGTGGGCGTTGTCGTAGCCCAGGATGCGTTTGCCCTGAGGTTCATGGAGCGTGAGCGAGTACTTGATGCCATGCGGAATGGTGTCCGAGACCTCGACCTGTGACGCCTCCAGCTTGATCCAATAGCCATCCCCTTGGTCGAGGATCGAGCCATCGAGGTCGAGCAGCGTGTCCAATGAGCGGTCCCGGGTCATCTCACAGTCTATCACCTGCTGATACTATGCGGCGGGATGGTCGTTCAGGTGAACGGCCATTGTCTCCAGCGCTTTTTGCCGTGGCCGCCATTGGGTACGTTCTTGCAGAGTTCCGGGAGAAGTACGTGCGCGCAAGGCTCTACAGCCAGGGCAAAGGGTGCAAGTTGCACTTACCCCGCACTTACGAACCCCAGACAGCACAACGCCCCGGCTGGCGGGGCGTTGGAAGTGCTTGTGAATCAGCTACTTATTGGTGGACCGGAGGAGGATCGAACTCCCGACCTTCGCATTGCGAACGCGACGCTCTCCCAGCTGAGCTACCGGCCCGTGAAGACCGCGAAAGCTAGCACGGCGCCTTGATGCTCGCCAAGGGGTGGGGCGGCCCACGATCCGCTTCGCAGTCGGGGCGCCTTCAGCCAGCGAGGCCCAGCACGCGCTCTCGCCAGCCGCCGAGTTCCGGCGGGAGGCGTTCGTGGCGGGCCCAGTGTTCGAGGCCACGGCGCGGCAGCAGGATCTCGGGCGCGATGCCGAGTTCTCCGGCGCGCGCGTCGACATGCGCCTTCAGATCGCGCTGGCGGTTCTTCTCGGCTTCGCTGGGCGGCGTGATGATCGGGATCTCGTCTTCGCCGGGCAGTGGTCCGCGATGGAGGACGTCTTCGAGTTTCTGCGCGAGGCGCGGGCTGGGGCGGCCGTCGACGGTGACGGCTTTCTCCAGCGCGGCGCGATCGGGCTTGTCGAGCAGGGCGACGCGCGTGGCGATGGCCGGGTCGAGGATCCACTTCTTCGGCCGGTCACGCGCCATCGCCTCGGCATCGCGCCAGCGCAGCAAGCGCCACAGGATCTGCTGTTGCGGGGGCGTCATGCGGTCCAGCGAGCGCACCTTCATCTGCGGCTGCGGGTCGAGCATCTCGCCGGCTGCGGCCACCATGCGGGCGCAATCCTCGGCCAGCCAGTCGAGGCGGCCGAGTTCGGCGAGGCGCGCGTGCAGCCGCTCGTAGACGGCGGGCAGGTGTTCGACATCCTCGGCGGCGTAGCGCAACTGCTCGGCATCGAGCGGGCGCTTGAGCCAGTCGGTGCGGGTGGCGTGCTTGTCCAGCGTGACCCCCAGTTCGGCGGCGACCAGCTTCTGGTAGCTCGGTGGCGGCGTGATTCCGCACAAGCTGGCGGCGACCTGGGTGTCGAACAGTGGCGCCGGGGCGACGCCCAGCACATGGTGCAGCACTTCGAGGTCTTCGCTGGCGGAATGCACGATCTTGGTGATCGCCGGATCGGCGATCAGCGGGCGCAAGGCATCGAGCACGCCGGGTCCGAGCGGGTCGGCCAGGGCGATCTCCCCGGCGCTGGCGAACTGAACCAGTGCCAGCTTGGCCCAGAAGGTATCGGTGCGCATGAACTCCGTGTCCAGCGCCAGTGTCGTATGGTTGCGGCATCGTTCGACGCAGGCGGCTGTGGTGTCGGCGCGGTCTAGCCAGGCCGGAGCGGCGATCGGATCGGTATGGGACACTGCGGGAGGACCTCGGCCGACACACGTCGGCGGTGACGGAGACATGGGAACGGACCACCGCTCCAGGCTGAGCTTCGTGATCGCGCTCTCGATCATACTGGGCAGCGCGTGGATCGGCGTGTGGCGCGCCGAGAGGCCCTTGCAGGTCAGCCGTGAGCCGCTGTTCGCCGCCCAGAACGCGGATGGCGACCGTATCCTGCCGGAGCCCACGGTCAGCGGACCGGAAGCCACCGACGAGGAAATCGAGGAAGCCCCGGTCGACCTGGCTGCGCCCGCGCCTCCAGCGGCAGAGCCCAGGGTGGACGTCACCGCGGAGCGCCTGGGTGAACTGATCGCGGCGATGCGCGCGAGGGTCAGCGAGGGTCAGGTGCTGGAGCCGACGGACACCGGCGCCTTCGCGCTGGCCGCCGAGGTGCTCGATTCGGACCCGCAGAACGCTGCGGCCATTGCGGTATGGGATCGGGCGGTCGCCGAGCTGGTGGATGCCGGCCGCCCGACCCTGCCGGAGGATCTGCTGCCGCTGGCGCAGCGGGCGCTGGCGCTGGCCAGCGAGGAACGCGCCGACCTGCCGCCGGTGGTCGCGCTGCGCAGCAGTGTCGAGCGCACCGAGGCCATGTTGACCGAGATCGTGCGAGGCGAGCGCCTGCTCGCGCGCGAGGGAGCAAGCGCGCGCACTTTCGAGCGCGCGGTGGAGCGCTTCCGCAATGCACTCGAGATCGATCCCTCCAGTCCGCGCGCCCTGCGTGGCATGGAGGACGCGCAGCGCAAGATGATCGAACGGGCGCTCGCGGTGTCGCTGGAACTCCGTTTCGATCTCGCCACGGAGTTGCTCGAACAGGCCGATGCGGTGCAGCCGGGCAGTTCGCGAGTGCTCGATGCGCGCTCGCAGCTCATGGCCTTCAGGGCCCAGACCGAGGCCGAGCAACTGACGCGCTTCAAGGATGCGGTGGCCGCAAACGACGCCGATGCCGCCGATCAGGTTCTCGACACGCTCCGGCGCCTGATCGGCAATCCCGAGCAGATCGCCGACCTCGAGAGCAAGGTCATCAACGTGCGCCTGTACGGCGGCTATGCGCCTGGCGAGCGTTTCACCGACGTATTGAGCGGCGGTGGCCGCGGACCGCGCATGGTGGTGGTGCCGGTTGGTCGCTTCATGATGGGGTCGCCGGAGGGCGAGTCCGGCCGGGGCAGCAGCGAGGGGCCGCAACGCCGGCTCGCCTTCGACAAGGGCTTTGCAGTCGCCCGCAACGAGATCACCGTGGCCGAGTTCCGCCGCTTCGTCGAGGCCGAGGGCTACCAGACCGATGCCGAGCGCAGCGGCTCCTCGGCGGTCTACAACGAAAAGAGCGGGCGCTTGACGAAGCGCCGCGGCGTCGACTGGCGTCGTGCCTACAACGGCACCCGCGCTCGCGATGGCGATCCGGTGGTGCACGTCTCGTGGAACGATGCCGCCGCCTACGCGGCCTGGCTGGCGCGGGTCACCGGCAAGCCATACCGGCTGCCCACCGAGGCCGAGTTCGAATACGTGCTGCGGGCCGGGGGCTCATCGATCTTCCCGTGGGGTGAGGGTGATCCCGCCGAGGCGATCGCCAACCTGGCCGGAGCGGGTGAGTTGTCGGGTGCCGGACGGCGCTGGTCGCAGGGCTTCCAGGGCTACGACGATGGCCATTGGGGACCGGCACCGGTACGCACCTACGCGGCCAACGCCTTCGGCCTGTTCGACCTCGACGGCAATCTCTCGGAGTGGGTCGAGGACTGTTGGCACGACAACTTCCTGCGCGCGCCCGAGGGCACCGAGGCCTGGGTCAACCCAGGCTGCGAGTTGCGCGTGATCCGCGGCGGCTCCTGGGGCAGTTCGCGCGACCAGTCACGCAGCGCCTGGCGTGGCAGCGCCGTTGCAAGCTCCAGCGGGGCGCGCGTGGGATTCCGGGTGGTGCGGGGCTTGTAGCCCGTCCGTCTGCACCGCCGGTGGCCTCGGAACGATGCAGGAGCGCCCTCGGGCGCGAATCCATCTCGCCGCGTGGCCTTTCGCGCGCAGAGCGCGCTCCTACGGTTGCGGTGTTTCCCGAGGCCGATCGCTGACCCCGGAGCCGATGCAGGAGCGCCCTCGGGCGCGAATCCATCTCGCCGCGTGGCCTTTCGCGCGCAGAGCGCGCTCCTACGGGGGGGCGGTGTTCCGCCAGGCCGTCCGCGGACCCCGGAGCCGATGCAGGAGCGGCCTCGGGCGCGAATCAATCTCTCCGCGTGGCCTTTCGCTCGCAGAGCGCGCTCCTGCGGTTGCGGTGTTTCCCGGGGCCGATCGCGGACCCCGGAGCCGATGCAGGAGCGCCCTCGGGCGCGAATCCATCTCGCCGCATGGTCTTTCGCGCGCAGAGGGTGTTCCTGCGCGAGCGTGGCCTCACGGCTCGATTCGCCACATCCTCGCCGAGCGCGGCGGCAGGTTGAGGGTGAGGGTCCGGCCGGTGATCGTGAGATCGTCCCCGCCGAGCAGGGCGCGATAGGGCACACCCCACTGCAGCGGCGACTTCGGCAGGCTGATCGTCACCGTCTCGGCGTAGCCGCACTTGTTGATCGCCACCAGGCCCAGGCCGCCGCGCCGGAACACGAGGTGACACAGGCCGTGGGCGAGCACCGCCATGTCGGTGCCATCGACCGCCGCACGGAAGCCGATCATCGCCGTCAGGTCCGCGCGCCGCCAGGCATCGACCCAGCGCCCGTCGCCGCTCTCGTTGTGATCCGAATACAAAAGCGGTCTTCCGCCCGCGCGCCCGAGCACGAAGGCGTAGGCCAGCGTCTCGTCGACCGGATCGAGCAATTGGCCCCTGAAGCCCGCATTGTTGGGCATGTCGTGGGTCAGCGTGAAAGTCACGGCGCGCTCGCTGGCGAGAGCCTGCCCGCGCGCCTCCATTCCCACCAGTTCGCCCATCAGTCCGCCGAAGCCGAAGGCCCGGCGCAGGCTGGCATGCAGCGGAAAATCGTAGGCCGCGTGGCCTGTACGTTCGAGATAGGGCGCCAGGAATGCGGTGTACTCGGGATGGCCTGCGCCGCCGCCGGTGATCACCTCGCCGTAGATAAAGGCCTCGTCGATCACATCGGGCGAGAGCACCGCCAGCAGGTGCTTGTAGCCCATGTGTTTGGCGGCATCGACGCGGAAGCCCGACACCCCGGCTGCCCGCAGCGCGCGCACATAGGTCCGTTGCGCGGCGATCACGTGGCGATTGTCGCTGAGATCCGGCAGACCCGGATCCCCGGGGCCGCCGCAAAGGCGCCCGGACTGCACTTGCGCGGGATCGTTGTAGTCGCTGATGCAAAAGGGCGCGTTGAAATCGGCTGCCGAATACAGATTGCTGGACAGGTCACCGAACAGTCGCAGCCGCTCGTGGCGTAGCGGATCGGCCGCGTAGAGATCGAGCACCCGTCGCCCCGGATAGTCGAGATCGGGCCGCCGCCAGGCCTCGTTGGCCATGTGGTTGAGCAACAGATCGGCGTGCGTGTCGACCCCGGCGGCCGACAGCGCCGCGGTCATCGCGAGGAAGTCCTGCGTATCGCCCAGAGGGTGGTCGATCACCCGGTAATCCTGAGGCTGGTAGCGCGCCCACCATTCGTTGCCCTCGGAACGCAGTGGCGGCGCGACCAGCACCGCGCGGTAACCACGCGCCGCAATCTCCGGTGCGGCCGTGGCGACATCGGCATAGCGCCAGTTGAAGGCGTGCAGGATGACGTCGGCTGCCACGGCCTCTGCCGTGACCAGCAGGAGCAGCGCGAACAGGCAGCGGGGAAGGGCAGGGCGCACGATGCGTTCGTTCACGGCGACGACCATGCGCGGCAGTGTAGGCAGCCTGCGTCGCCGCAAGTGCGCTGCGCAAACGTATTCAGCGGCGCTGATCGAGGTCAATGCCCCGAAGGCCAGGCTATGCGACCATGACAGCCACCCGACCAGGAGGAATAGCCATGTCCGCCACGATCCTAGTCCCCTACGACGGCAGCGAAGGCGCCGAGCGCGGCCTCACCTACGCCGCCGAGATCGCCCGCAGCCAGGGCCAGAAGCTCATCCTCGCCGCAGCCGTCGAATGGCGCCTGTTCGGCATCCAGAACCCGCTCGAGCTCGCCGAGTCCCAGGCCGATGTGGTCAAGGACATGGAGCGTATCCGCAAGGACGTCCTCGACCCCCGCTGTGCCCGCCTCGCCGCCGACGGCATCACCGCCGAGGCCGTGGTCGAGTCCGGCCCGGTGGTCTCCACGCTGATCGACATCGCCGAGAAGCACGGCGCCAGCCAGATCATCTGCGGCCGCCGCGGCGCATCCAAGCTCACCCGCCTGCTGATGGGCAGCGTCTCCAACGGGCTGGTGCAGACCGCCAGGTGTCCGGTGACGGTGGTGCCGTAGGCGGCAGCGGCACCCTCTTCGCGCGGAGAGCGCGCTCCTGCAAGCAAGGGGCGTGGGCCTTGGTGATGGCGTCGGCGTT
>JANJUH010000412.1 GCA_024710675.1 Lysobacterales bacterium | reverse complement strand
GAGGATGCGGTGAAGGTGGTCTCGGGCTATGTGCTCAGCCTCTCGCGTGAGCAGAACATGGCGCAGCAGGGCGAGGCACAGTGAGCGCAGGCTTCGATCGGGAAGAGGACGACACCGGCGTCGAGGTGATGCCGGCGCACGGACCGCTGATCGGCGAGGATGCCGTCAAGGTGGTCTCGGGCTATGTGCTCAGCCTCTCGCGTGAGCAGAACATGGCGCAACAGGGCGGGGCGCAGTGAGCGCAGAGTTCGATCGGGACGACGAGGACGCCGGCGTGCCGTTGACGCCGGCGGATCGTCGCCAGGTCACTCCGCTGCAGAGGGCCGGAGCCGTGCTCTGGCCCTCTTTCTTCGCGGCCAGCGTGGCGACGATGGTCTTCTTCGCCTTCGTCGATCCTACCGAACTCGGCCTGATCACCTTCCCGCAGGTCGACATCGCCCGCGAGTGGGGCTACACGATCGGCTTCTTCATGTTCTGGGGCTGTACCTTCTCGAGCAGCCTGTTCACCCAGATCCTGCTCAGGCCGCCAGCGGAAGTGGATGGGCGGTGAGGGGCGGTGGGTGTAGGTGGTTTTCTCGAGTCCGGTTGCTCCCCGACGAGGCCGCCCACTTCGGTGATGAAGGAAGGGGCAGGGGGCAAGGGGCAGGGGATCCTGTTCGCCGCGCGAAGAAGCCTTGCCACGAAGCCGAACCCCTGCCCCCTGACCCTTGCCCCTTTCCCCGCACGTCTCGCCTCCTGTGGGAGCGCGCTCGACGCGCGACGGGCAGGACTCGAGATCGCGCCACGAGGACGCTCCCAAATGACGCTCCCGGATAAACACCACTGATGGACAAGAAACCCCTGCCGGTCCCGCTGAAGGTCGTGTCGAACGACGAAGGCGCGATGTATGCGGCACACCAGAAGATCTACCCGCGCGAGATCAGCGGGCGCTTCCAGCGCTTGCGCACGACAGCGGTCTTCCTGCTGCTCGGCATCTACTACGTCTTCCCGTGGCTGCAGTGGGACGAGCGCCAGATGGTGCTTTTCGACCTGCCGGCCCGCAAGTTCTACATCCTCGGAATCGTGTTCTGGCCGCAGGATTTCTTCTACCTCGCCGCGCTGCTGATCATCGCCGCGCTCTCGCTGTTCTTCTTCACTGCGATGGCGGGCCGGCTCTGGTGCGGTTTTGCCTGTCCGCAGACTGTCTGGACCGAAGTCTTCCTGTGGATGGAGCGTTGGGTCGAGGGTGACCGCAACGCGCGCATGAAGCTCGACAAGGGGCCGTGGAACGCGCGCAAGATCCGCCTGAAGGCCACCAAGCAGTTCCTCTGGGTGACTTTCGCCCTGTGGACCGGCTTCACCTTCGTCGGCTTCTTCACCCCGATCCGTGATCTCGCTGGCAGCTTTGCCAGCTTGTCGCTCGGTGGTTGGGAGCTGTTCTGGTTCCTGTTCTACAGCCTGGCGACCTATGGCAACGCCGGCTTCCTGCGCGAGCAGGTCTGCAAGTACATGTGTCCCTACGCGCGCTTCCAGAGCGCGATGTTCGACAAGGACACGCTGATCATCAGCTACGACGAAGCGCGCGGCGAACCCCGCGGCGCGCGCAAGAAGAGCATCAAGTCCGTCGCGGAGCGACGCTCGGCATCGTTGTCCGACCTGGTGACCGAGGCGACGCGGCTCAGCGGCGTGGCCGCGTCCCGAGTCCCGAGTCCAGAGTCCCGCAATGCGGATGCTCCGAGCCAACCCGCGCCCTCCACCCTCGGCGATTGCATCGACTGCAAGGCCTGCGTGATCGTCTGCCCCACCGGCATCGATATCCGTGACGGCCTGCAGTACGAGTGCATCGGCTGTGCCGCCTGCATCGACGCCTGCGACGAGGTCATGGACAAGATGGGCTACCCGCGCGGCCTCGTGCGCTACAGCACCGAGCACGCGCTGAAGGGCGAGCCCACCCGGATCATCCGCAAGCGCACGATCTTCTACGCGCTCTTGCTGACCGCCATCGTCTCGGCGCTGCTGCTGTCGATCGCCAATCGGGTACCGCTGATGGTGGATGTCATCCGCGACCGCGGCGCCTTGTATCGCGAGAGCAGCGAGGGCATCGAGAACAGCTACCAGCTCAAGGTCATGAACAAGACCGAAAAGGCGCGCAGCTACCGGATCGAGATGCTGGAGCCCGCTTCGGTGCGTTATCTGGGGCCGGTGGAAGTGACCGTGCCGGCCGGTGCCATCCAGAACGTGCCGATGACACTGGCCGCCGAGCCCGGCGCGCTGAAGGGCATGGTGCCGGTGAAGCTGCGCGTGGTGGCCCTCGACGACGCCAGCGTGGAGCGGATCGAGGAGAGTCGCTTCTACTCGCCGTGATGTCACTTCCGGCGCTGGTCCCGCGACTGCGCCGGCGGCATGCTCGCAGACCTTGGCCTGTACTCGCACCTCCACTGATGTCCGAAATCATCACTGCCGACGGGATCGCTACCGGGCTGAACGCGGATTGCACCTGCATCAGCCTCGATCACGAAGCGCTCGCCGAGGCCCTGTCGACCGACCTCGGTTCGCCTGGCCTGGCTGCAGCGGTCCTCGAACGGATGCCGATGGCCTTCGCGGCGCAGCCGGTTTTCGTCCCGGCGGCAGCGGCAACCCGAATGGCCGAGGTCGTCGCGGCGATCGAGTCGGTGGTCGCGCTGCCAGCCTTCCAGGCCGATGCCCTGGCGCAGGCCCCGGCGGTCGCTGGCGTCGGCGCCGGCGGGCCTGCCGGGGTGCTCTTCGGCTACGACTTCCACCTCGCTCCCGGTGGGCCGGCACTGATCGAGATCAACACCAATGCGGGCGGTGCGATGCTCAACGCCGTCCTTGCGCGTGCCCAGCGCGCGTGCTGTGCCGAGGTCGAGGGCTGGCTGCCCGGGCTCGCGGTCATCGAGGGCTTCGAGGAGGCGCTGGTGGCGATGTTCCGCGAGGAATGGCATCGCGCGGGGCGCCCTGGCTCACCCGCAAGAATGGCGATCGTCGATGCCGACCCCAAGTCGCAGTACCTCTATCCCGAGTTCCTGCTGTTCCAGCGCCTGTTCGAGCGGCACGGCCTGCCAACGGTCATCGCCGACCCTTCCGATCTCGAGTGGCGCGACGGTGTCCTCTGCTGCCGTGGCGACGTCATCGATCTGGTCTACAACCGCCTGACCGACTTCTACCTTGATGCGACCGTGCATGCGGCACTGCGCGCCGCCTGGATGGCGGGCGCGATCGTGCTGACCCCGCATCCGCGCGCCCACGCGCTGCACGCCGACAAGCGCCTGCTCGCCTGGTTCAGCGACGAGCAGCGCCTTGCGGCCTGGGGTGTCGCCGGCAGAGAGCGTGCTCTGTTGCGCGCCCACGTGCCGCACACCGAGGTGGTCAGCGCTGCGGCGGCCGAGCGTCTCTGGGCGGCGCGCGCGGGGCTGTTCTTCAAGCCGGCGGCCGGCTACGGCAGTCGCGCTGCGTATCGCGGCGACAAGCTGACACGGCGGGTCTGGAGCGAGATCGTCGCCAGCGGTGACTACGTGGCGCAGGCTCTGGTGCGCCCGGGCGAGCGGCGGGTGGCGAGGGGCAGTGTGTCCGAGGACTTCAAGTACGATGTGCGGGCTTATGCCTACGGTGGCCGCGTGCTGTGGCTGGCGGCGCGGCTGTACCAGGGGCAGACGACGAACTTCAGGACACCGGGCGGAGGATTTGCGCCGGTGTATGTCGCGCCAGGATGAGTGGAGGCAGCCTGCGCCTGGACCGGGTTACGGCGTAGCATCGGTTCGCCTTGGACGGAGGGCGAATGGGCGGTTTCCCGACGACACGCTGGAGCCTGATCCTTGCCGGTCGCGATGATCCGGCCGCGTCCCGCTCTGCGCTGGAGCACCTGTGCCGCGCGTACCGGACGCCCGTGCTGGCCTACATACGCCGGCGCAGCAGCCGGCCGGCCGAGGCCGAGGACCTCACCCAGGCCTTTTTCACGGCGCTGATCGAGCGTCGCATCGAGGACGTCGCCGATCCCGCGAAGGGTCGCTTCCGTGCCTTGCTGCTGACGGCGCTGGTGCGCTGGCTCGCCAATGCCGAGGAGCAGCGCTGCGCGCTGCGCCGTGGTGGCGGCCAGGTACACGCCGACATCGACGAGCAGACCGCGCTGGCTGACGCCGGCGATCCCGATCCCGAGGGCGCTTTCCTGCGCGACTGGGCCCTTACGGTGCTGAAGCGTGCGATGGCCGCGCTCCGGCGCGAAGCGCTGGCAGCCGGCAAGGCCGAGCTCTTCGATGCCTTGCGCGACAGCCTGATCGAATCCCCGGACGCCGAGGACTACGTGCGCATCGGCGAGCACTTCGGCATGCGTCGGAACACGGTCGCCGTGGCCGTCCATCGCCTGCGCCAGCGCCTGCGCGCCTGCGTGCGGGCGGAACTCGCCGACACCGTGGCGCGTTCGGAAGATGTCGATGCCGAGATGGAGGCCCTGCGCGTGGCCCTGGGTGGAGTGCTGCGCGAGTCGAAGGGGCGGCCGGGTGTGGAGGAAGCGCTGTAATCGGTGCCGTCCGTGCCGGTATTGCTGCGGGACGGCGTGATCGGAGTACAGGACAATGGGGCAGGGCGCACGCAGCGGGGAGATGCCGGTGTCCAGCGAATTGTTCAACCACACCCGCTGGTCGCTGGTCGCGGCTGTTCGCGAGGGCGCCACTGCCGGCGCCGATCCGCTGGCCGAACTGAGCCGCAGCTATTGGTTCCCGGTCTACGCCTGCATTCGCCGCCACGGGCATCCACCCGAGGTGGCCTGGCGCTTGAGTCGCGGTTTTTTCGATTGGCTGGCCGCGGAGATCCGCCGCGACCGGCCATCGGCCTTCGGACGCTTTCGCGTCTTCCTGTTCGATCGGCTGCAGAGTTTCCTGTCCGCGCCAGACCTGCCGGAAGCGCAGGCGGTGGTGCCTGCGGAGGAACTGGCGGCATTGGAGCAGCGCCTCGCCAGCGAGCACGGCGAGGGCTCGCGTCCGCAATCGACCTTCGAGCGCAGTTTCGGGCTGCAGGTGCTGGCGCGCAGCCGGCAGCGCCTGGCCGAGGAGGCGCAACGGCATGGCCGTGAGGCGATGTACCAGCGGCTGGTCGGCTACCTGACCGTCGACCCGCCTGTCGACGAGTTGCCTGCGATCGCGGCGGATCTGGGCATTGGCACCCTGGCGCTGCAGGTCGCGATCAAACGCCTGCGCCAGCGCTTCCGCGAATTCGTCGAGGCTGAACTGGCCGAGACCGTGACCAGTTCGAGCGAGCTCGAGGCCGAACGCGCGGCCCTGCTGCGCGCTTTGGCGCAACAGTCATGAGCAGCCTGCCACAAACCGTGGTGGCCGGCGCCTCGGCGCCCCTGGCCGGCGATGTGGCGGCGCTGGCCCAGCTCGCCTTTGCGGCGTCCGCTCCCGGTGCGACGGTGTTCGGTTCCGGCCTCGACCCCTTCGCTCCGCCGCGCGGCGTGTCAGCCGAAGCGCTCGACCTCGATCTTTCCGATCCGCTCCAGCGCCGCTTCGGCGACTACGAACTCGAGGCCAAGCTGGGGCAGGGCGGCATGGGCGTGGTCTACCGCGCGCGCCAGCGCTCGCTCGACCGCGAGGTGGCGATCAAGCTGCTGGCGGCCGGTCCCTGGGCCTCGCGTGGCTTCGTCGAGCGCTTCCGGCAGGAGGCGCAGAGCGCCGCGCGGATGCAGCACCCGAACATCGTCACGATCCACGAGATCGGCGAACAGGACGGCTTGCCCTTCTTTTCGATGCGCCTGGTGCGCGGTCGTTCGCTGGCCGAGCAGATCCAGCGCGAAGGCGCGCTCGCGCCACGCAAGGCCGCGGCGCTGCTGCGCGTGGTGGCGGAGGCGGTCGACTACGCGCACCGGCTCGGCGTGCTGCACCTGGATCTCAAGCCCGGCAATGTGCTGCTCGACGAGGATGGCGAGCCCATGGTGGCCGATTTCGGCCTGGCCCGGCGCCTCGAGGAAACCCTCGCCGGCAGTGACGAAGTTTCCGGCACGCCGAGCTACATGGCGCCCGAGCAGGTCGCCGGCGGTGCCCTGGGCGTGGCCACCGACGTCTACGCACTCGGCGCCACGCTCTACGAAACGCTGACGGCGCGGCCCCCCTTCCGTGGAGCGACCGCGCGCGAGACGCTCGAGCAGGTGATCGCCGGCGGCGCGCCGGTGCCGCGCAGTTTCGACGATCGCATCCCGCTCGACCTGCAGGCCATCTGCATGCGCTGCCTGCACAAGGACCCGGAGCAGCGCTATCCGGACGCTCGCTCGCTCGCCGAGGACCTTGGGCGTTACCTGGAAGGCCGCGAGGTCAAGGCGCGTCCGCTCAACCGCTGGCAGCGCGCCGAGCGCATGGTGCGCCGCGAGCCGCGCCTGAGCGCGCTGGTGGCGATGGTGGTGGTGTCGCTGCTGGCCGGCCTGCTGGCGACGACGGTGCAATGGAACCGCGCGGACGCCAATGCCGCCAGCGCGCTCGAACACTTGTGGACCAATCGTACCCAGGCGGCCGAGGCTGCCCTCGTGGAAGGCGACGGCTTTCGCGGTTTACGGTCGATGGTCGACAACCTGGTGGAGATGGAGGCGGGCGGGCGGACGGATCTCGCCCTGCTCGAGCGGCGCCGGGTTGGCATCCTCCTCGGCAGCGCGCCGGCCCTGGTGCGTCAGTTGCAGCTCGATGACGGGGCTTCCGTGTCTTCGGTGGCGGTCTCCCCGGACGGGCAGCGATTTGCGCTGGCCTATCACACGACTGGCGGGCAGCGCTGGTTTCGCCAGTACCGGCTTGCTGACGGCACCCTGGAGTGGTCCACGCTCAATCCCGGACGCCAGCTCTCGCCGTTTCGCGGTATTCCGCACGGACTGATGCGCTACAGCCCCGACGGCCGCTTCGTCCTGGTTGGCCTGACCCAGCAGCCGGTCTTCGCTGCCCCCAGTCATCACGATCTGCTGGTGCTGCGCGCCGCGGATGGTGTCCTCCTGAGTCCACCGGACCGCGACGGACGATCCTCCGATGCGATCTGGAGCGATGACGCGTCGCTCGCCCTGGTCCGTTACCAGGCCGATCGCTCCCGGCGCTTCCCGGAAAGCGTCAGGCTCTATGCCACCGCCAACTGGCAAGCCATCGGGCCTGAACGAGTCCACGAGGCGGTGCAGTGGCTGTTCATGCCCGACAACCAGGGCTTGCTCGCGACCCGCGACGGATTGAGGATGGAGTTGCTGGACCCTTCGAGCTTCGAGCCGCGTTGGGTCCTGGAATTGCCGCCCGGCCAGGAGACCACCGCCTGGGCCTACACAGCCGACGCGCGCTGGCTGGCGCTGGGTGCGAATGACGGCACGATGCGCCTGGTCGAGGTGGCGAGCGGGCGCGTGCGCGTCCTGCCCTCGGTCCCCGTCGCGACGATCCGCTGGGTCGAGTTCGACCGCGCGGGGCGCACCGTGGCTGCCCTGGCTTCGGACGGCCTGGTCATGGTCTGGGACGTGGCCAGCGGGTTGCCCAGGGTCTCTCCCTTCCAGACCGGTGTCGCACTGCAGCAGTCACGCCTGCAACTGGTGGGCGACCTCCTGCTCGTGCCGGTGGGAAACACCTTGCGGTCATGGCATCTGCCACCGGTCTCCCCCTTCGACAACCATGCACAGCCGGCGCCAGCGCGCGTCGCCAGCAGTCGTGACCTGTGGGTGAATGCCTTCCACTTCCACTCCGAGTCCCGGGGCCTCGTGATCGGTGGGCGCGATGGCCTGGTCAGCATCTGGCAATGGCCACCGTCACCCGTGTTGCCGGTGCCGGCGGCGCCATTGGCTTCCGGTGCATCCGCGTTCGATGGACGGCGGGTGGTATCTGCCGAGGATCGCCAGGTCAGGGTCTTCGATGTCGCCAGCGAATCCCTTTCTCCGTGGGTGGCCAAGCATCCGGAGACCGTTCGTTTTGCCGAGTTCAGCGCCGGACAGCGCTGGATCCTGACCGTGGCCGGTCGCAGCGTGCGGATCCTGGATCCAGCGAATGGACGGATCCATGGCGAGGCGCTGCAGTTGCCCGATACCCCGCTTCGCGTCTCGCTGGCCGAGGTTGCCCAGCTCGCGGTCATCAGTACCGGGAGTTA
>JANJUH010000378.1 GCA_024710675.1 Lysobacterales bacterium | reverse complement strand
GGCCGCTGGTGGCGCTCGCCGCCGGCCCCGAAGGCGGCCTCTGGCGGCGCATGGTCGATGGCTTCTGGCTGTGGTTCGAGGACGAGGAGCCCAAGCCGTGAAAGTGCTGGGAGATGCCGGTCCCGGCCAGGGCCTGACGTTCCCGGCCGATCACGAGCTGATCGCGATGGGACCACCGGGCGAGGCTTTCCGCGCCTCCATCGAGGCCACGCTGTTGGCCGCCGGGGCCCGCCGCACGGCGCGGCCGCTTGCGCACAAGCTCAGCCGCACCGGCAAGTACCAGGCGGTGCATATCGAGGTCCATGTCGATTCGCGCGAGGAACTCGAAGCGCTCTACGCGGCGCTGAAGGCGCATCCGGACGTGGTCTACCGGCTGTGAGCGTGTTGCTCGTGCTCTGTACCTGCCCACCGGAGGCCGCTGACCGGCTGGCGGCGGCGCTGGTCGAAGAGCAACTGGCCGCCTGCGTCAACGTGCTGCCCGGCATCCAGTCGGTCTACCGCTGGCAGGGCGCGCTCGAACGCAGCGCCGAGACCCTGCTGCTGGCGAAAACCTCCGCCGATTGCTATCCCGCGCTCGAAGGTCGCCTGCGTGAGCTGCACCCCTACGAGCTACCCGAGATCATCGCGCTGCCGGTCGAGCGCGGGCTGCCGGGCTACCTGGCCTGGGTGAGCGAGCAAAGCGTCGCCCGCTGAAACTTTCCGCCGCCTCGGGCGGTCTGTCGATCTTCTTGCGTCCCGTCCAGCCACCATGTCCCTGCTGCCGCGCCTGTTTGCCCTGCTGATTGCCGCCTTCGCGGCCCTGCCCGCCGCGGCCCAGATCGACGAATCGGAGCTGCTGCCGATCGAGGAGGCCTTCGCGCTGTCGGCCGAGGCGCGCAGCCGCGACACCGTGGTCGTGCGCTTCGAGATTGCCGAGGGCTACTACCTCTACCGCCACCGCTTCGGCATCACGGCGGGCGAGCTGGCGCTGGCGCCCTTCTCGATTCCCGACGGCGAGCACAAGGTCGACGAGTTCTTCGGCGAGGTCGAGAGCTATCGCGGCAGCGTCGAACTGACGCAATCCCTGCCCCCGATACCGGCCGGGCAGAACTCGCTGACGCTGGAAGTGCGCTTCCAGGGCTGCGCCGACATCGGCATCTGCTATCCGCCGCATCGCAGTCCGGTGACGGTCGCCCTGCCGCCAGCCTCCGCGCTGCCCGCCAGCGCAGCACCCAATCCGCTGGCCGCACTCGGCGCCGCGCAGCCGGGCCTGCTGCCCGGATCCAGCCAGGACGCGCTGCCCGAAGACCAGGCCTTCGGCTTCGAGGCCATCGCGCTCGGGCCCGATCGGCTGCTGGTGCGGATGAAGGTGGCGCCCGGCTATTACCTCTACCGCGACAAGACGCGCTTTGCGATCGAGGGCGCCGGCCTGGGTCTGCTCGCACCGGAATGGCCGCCGGCGACGCCCCACCACGACGAGCACTTCGGCGAGGTGATGGTCTATTTCGACTCCATCGAGGTGCCACTGCCGGTTACGCGATCCGACCAATCGGCGCTGACCGCGACCTTGTCGGCCGAGTTCCAGGGCTGCAAGACCGCCGGCATCTGCTATCCGGTGATGCGGCGCTCGCTCGCGGTCGACCTGCCGGCCGGCGCAGGTGCCATGGCAGCGGGCGCGACGGCCGGCGGTGAAGCCGGAGCCGACGGTGCCGGCATGTCGATCGCCAGCGCCCTGCTGTTCGCGCTGCTCGGCGGCCTGATCCTCAACCTGATGCCCTGCGTGCTGCCGATCCTGTCGCTGAAGGCCATGGGCCTGGCCAAGGGCGCGCACGGTCCGGGCTACGCGCGTCGCCATGCGCTCTGGTACACCGCCGGTGTGCTCGCCTCCTTCGCCGCGCTGGGACTTGCCCTGCTGGCGCTGCGCGCCGGTGGCAGCGCGCTCGGCTGGGGTTTCCAGTTGCAGCAGCCGCTGTTCGTCGCGGCGCTGGTCTACGTGATGCTGGCCATCGGCCTGTCGATGTCCGGTGTCTTCGTCTTCGGCGCGAGCTGGGGCGGCGTCGGCCAGTCGCTGACCGAGGACGAGGGGGCCAAGGGCGCCTTTTTCACCGGCGTGCTGGCGGTGATCGTCGCCAGCCCGTGCACCGCGCCCTTCATGGGCGGCGCGCTGGCCTATGCGGTGGCGCAGCCGGCTGTTTGGGCACTCGCGGTCTTCCTTGCACTGGGCCTGGGTCTGGCGCTGCCCTTCCTGCTGATCGGCCTGGTGCCCTCGCTCGCCGATCGCCTGCCGCGGCCGGGCCCGTGGATGGAAACGCTCAAGCAGTTCCTCGCCTTCCCGATGTACCTGACCGGCGTCTGGCTGCTGTGGGTGCTCGGCCACCAGGTCGGCATGGACGGTGCCGGCGCGGTGCTGGCCGGTGGCGTGGCGCTGGCGATGGCGCTCTGGTGGTGGGAACACCGCCGCGGCGGGCATCGCGGCTGGCGACTCGCTGGTTTCGCGCTGCTGCTGGCGCTGGCGGCGTGGCCACTGAACTTCGTGCGTGGCCTCGAGGCCCCCGCGAAGAGTGCGGGCGCGCAGGCACAGCACCTGGGCGAAGCCTGGAGCAGCGGACGCCTCGACGAGCTGCTCGCCGCCGGCAAGCCGGTGCTGGTCAACATGACCGCCGACTGGTGCGCCACCTGCAAGGTCAACGAGCGCCTGGTGCTGTCGACCGAGGATTTCGCCGCGCTGCTGGCGGATACCGGTACGAGCTACCTCAAGGGCGACTGGACCAACACCGACCCGGAGATCACCGCCTACTTGAAGCGATTCAACGCGGTCGGCGTGCCGCTGTACGTGGTCTACCCGGCCGGCGGCGGCAAACCCGAGGTGCTGCCGACGGTGCTCACCGCTACGCGCGTCGAGGACGCCCTGCGCAAGGCCGCCGGAGGCGGCTCGTGAGCTGGCGCCAGCACGCGCTGCTGATCGTTGTGGCCGTCGCTGCTGGCGCCGGCGGGATCTACCTCGGCCGCGCCGTGCACGGCCCGCCGCCGATCGATCCGGCCGCCGGCAGCGTGACGATCGGCGCGCAAGGCGTCCCCTTCGAACTACCGACACTGGATGGCGGCACCGTCTCGCCGGCCGACTTCACCGGCCGCGTCCTGATCATCAACTTCTGGGCGACCTGGTGCGCGCCCTGCATCCGCGAGATCCCGCTGCTGGTCGAAACCCGCGCGCGGCTCGGCGCCGACAAGGTGGAGGTCATCGGTGTGGCGATGGACGATCCGGATGCCGTTCGGAAATTTCTCGCCGAGCGCGACGTGCCCTACCCGATCGCGCTCGCGAAAATGAGCGACGCCGCGCTGATGCACGCCTACGGCAACGAGCGCAACGCCCTGCCCTTCACCGTGATCCTGGATGCCCAAGGCCGGCTGGCGGCACGCAAGCTCGGCGAGTACCACGCACCGGAACTGGAGCGCGACCTGGCGCTGGCGATGGGTGAGTGACGGGGTGACGCGGGCGCAGTAAGCTGTTCGCATGAACGCCGTCCTGCGCCCAACTTGAGCTGCCACATTGGTCGATCTCGACGCGCTGCCCGAGCACATGGTCGGCGAGATCATCGGCGGGGAGTTGCATGCGCAGCCGCGGCCCAGTCCTCGCCACGCCCGCGCCGAATCGAGACTGCTCAGCCGCCTTGATCGCAGTTTTGATGACGACGACGGCCCCGGCGGCTGGATCATCCTCGCCGAGCCCGAACTGCACTTCGGCGAGGACATCCTCGTCGCCGACCTCGCCGGCTGGCGCCGCGAACGCCTGCCGCTACTGCCCGAGTCCGCGATCACCGTCGCGCCCGACTGGATCTGCGAAATCCTCTCGCCGAGCACGGCGCGCAAGGACCGCGGCATGAAGCTCCCGATCTACGCTGCCCAAGGCGTGGCCAACGCCTGGCTCGTCGATCCGGTCGCACAGACGGTCGAGGTCTTCCGCCTGGAGAACGGTCACTGGCTGCTGCTGATGACCTACGGCGGCGATATGCCCATGGCCGCCGAACCCTTTGCGGCGGTGACGATCGATCTGGAAAGGATCTGGGCGTGGTAGGGCGGAGAGCTGGATCGGCCTGAGTTCTTCGTCATTACGGCGCAGGCCGGAATCCAGTGCTCTTGTGGGGTTCGAGGCCAGGATCTTCTGGATCCCGGCCTGCGCCGGGATGACGGCTTCGAGGACATCATCACCGGCGCATCACCGGGACGCCCACCCTCGCCTGCCCGTCGTCCACGCGGCCAACCGATGGTTTGGTCGCTCATTGGGCTTGCCGAAGGCATCCCGCATCATGGCCGGTGCGGTTCACTTCGTTCACCGGCACCCTACGCTGCGGCGATCGCAGGTATCGGCGCGCCGTCCTGTCCCTTGCAGAGGCCTACCCGTACCGGCAGGCTTGGCTTTCCGTCTGCGCGCAGGCGCCCGAACCTTCGCCCCCGATGCGCACCTTCGTCCTCCGTGCCCGTGCCGCTCCCACCGACAGTGCCAGGCTGCTGGCCGGTGTGGGTGGTGAGGCGCACACCGAGATCCTCGCGCACGTGTTGATGAACGCGATCTTCGTCGCGCAGTCGCACCGCGAGGATGTGATCGTTTACCTGGTGCTCGAAAGCACGCCGGACTATTCGCGCAGCGTGCGCTTCGAGGCCCAGGCGATGCGCGATCTGGGCGGCTTCGACGAGCGCGCCCTGCTGGCCAAGGTCGCGAGGGCACTCGATGCCTCGCGCGGCATGGGCAAGGACGAGGAGCGGCCGGTGGAGGCTGGCGTCCGCGTGCAGACCATCAGCTTCGAGCGGCTGGTGGAACAACTCGCCGTCGACCACCGGCTCTACGTGCTCGATCGCAAGGGCACGCCGATCGGTGAGCAGGCTTTCGACGAACGGCCCTGCTTCTTGCTGACCGATCACATCCCGATGCCGAAGAAGACCTTCGGCATCCTCGATCGCCTCGGCGCGACCCGGCTCTCGCTGGGCCCCAGGATGCTGTTCGCTTCGCAATGCGTGGTGCTGATCCACCACGCGCTGGACGGGCGCTGACGGCCTTCGGCCCGCGGCGCCGGCCACATCCTGCGTGGCCCGCGTTGGCCGCCACGGGCGGACTGCGCGGGAACGCATTGCCCACTGCTCACACGGTCGCCGCCTGGCGACGCAAGCGCATCACGACCGCCAATGCCACCGCCAGCGCCGCCGCCGCCGCGTAGAAGGCCACGCCCGGCAGGTTCCAGCCGAGGGCCGGGTCGATGCCGGTGGCGTAGAGGTGGGTGAAGGTCCATGGCCCTACGAGGCCGGCGAGTGCGCTGAGGCCCGCGACCGCGCCTTGCAGGCGTCCCTGCTCGGTGGCGTCGACGCGGGCGGTCATCAGCGCCTGCGCCGAGGGGTTGACGAAGCCCATCAGCGCCGAGATCGGGATGAAGGCCCAGAACACGACAGCGGTCGATGCGCTGCCATAGCCGACGAAGGCGATGACGCCGCCCGCGAGCCCCAGCAGCAGCGCGCGCCATTCGCCGATCTTCGGCACCACGCGGCGCACCAGGCCGCCCTGCACGATCGCGCTGCAGACGCCGACCACAGCCAGCGTCAGGCCGATCGTGGCGGCATCCCAGCCGTAGCGCCAGGTGGCGTAGAGCACGAAAGTGGTCGGGTAGACGATGTGCGAGAGACCAGCGAGGAAGGCGACCGTCGCCAGTCCCAGCACATGCGACTGCCGGCGCAGCCAGAGCACCCCGTTCAGCGGGTTCAGGCTGGCCCAGGCGAAGGGTCGGCGGCGCTCGGGCGGATGCGATTCGGGCAGGATCAGCCAGCCGTAGACGAAATTGGCGAGGCTCAGGGCGGCGGCGACCCAGAAGGGCAGGCGCGGGTCGATGTCGCCAAGTACGCCGCCCAGCGCGGGGCCGATCACGAAACCCAGGCCAAAGGCCGCGCCGAGCATGCCGTAGCTGGCTGCGCGTCGCTCCGGCGGGGTGACATCGGCGACGTAGGCGTAGGCGGTGGCGATGCTGGCCGAGGTGATGCCGCTGATCACACGCGCCAGGAACAGCAGCGGCAGGGTCTGCGCCAGGGCGAGCAGGATGTAGTCGAGCCCGAGACCGAGGTTGGAGGCCAGGATCACCGGCCGGCGGCCGTAGCGGTCGGACAGCGCGCCCAGGATCGGCGAGGCGAAGAACTGGGCGATGGCGAAGACGGTGACGAACCAGCCGAAGGCCACGGCGCCGTCGGCGGCATTGTCGAAGAAGCCGGCGATCAGGGTCGGCAGCACCGGGATCACCACGCCGATCGCGAGGATGTCGAGCGCCACGGTGATGAAGATGAAGACCAGCGCGGCCTGGCGTGGCGCGGGAGCAGCGGTCAAGCGAGGCATCCGGATCGACTGGACCGGGAAGCATAGGGCAAGGGGCAGCGCAGGGCAGCCCGCGGCATACTCGGGGCTTTCCGCCAATCGACCTGATGCCGATGACGCGCTTCCTTGCCTTCCTGCTGACGAGCCTTGCCGTGATGACGGCCCACGCCGCCCCCGATCCGCATTCCTACGCCAACCACGACCAGATCCGCCTCAGCCATGCACACCTGGAACTGGATGTGCGCTTCGACAGCCGCACGCTCGCCGGCTTCGTCGAGTGGGATCTCGAACGCCTCGATGCCGCGGCCAGCACGCTGGTGCTGGACACACGCGACCTGAAGATCAATGAAGTGCTGGCGATGGGCCACGAGCGTCGCTACGTCAAGGCGCGCTTCGAGCTGGCGCCGCATGACGCGATTTTCGGCCAGGCGCTCCGCATCCGCCTGCCCGAGGGCGCCACACGCGTGCGCATCCGCTATGAGACCAGCCCGGAGGCCAGTGGCCTGAAATGGCTGCCACCGGAGCTGACCGCCGACAAGGCCGGGCCCTTCCTGTTCTCGCAGGCGCAGGCCATCCATGCGCGCTCCTTCGTGCCGCTGCAGGACTCGCCTGCGGTGCGCTTCACCTACAGCGCGCGGATCACCACGCCCAAGGGCCTGCTGGCGCGGATGAGCGCGGCCAACGATCCGCTCGATGCGGCCGATGGCGACTACCGTTTCCGGATGGACCAGCCGATTCCGAGCTACCTGCTCGCGCTGGCGGTCGGGCGCATGGACTTCGCCCCCCTCGGCGAGCGCAGCGGCGTCTATGCCGAGCCTTCGCTGCTGGAGCGCGCGGCCTACGAGTTCGCCGACACCGAACAGATGATCGAGGTGGCCGAGTCGCTCTATGGCCCGTACCGCTGGGGTCGCTACGATCTGCTGGTGCTGCCGCCGGCCTTTCCCTTCGGCGGCATGGAGAACCCGCGCCTGACCTTCCTGACCCCGACGGTGATCGCCGGCGACCGCAGCCTGGTGGCGCTGATCGCGCACGAACTCGCGCATTCCTGGTCCGGCAACCTGGTCACCAACGCCGGCTGGGAGCACATCTGGCTCAACGAGGGCTTCACCACTTACGTCGAGAA
>JANJUH010000365.1 GCA_024710675.1 Lysobacterales bacterium | reverse complement strand
GCGCCGCTGCTGTGGGTGCACGCGGTGTCGGTCGGCGAGTTCAACGCGGCGGTACCGTTGATCGACGCCCTGATGGAGAGCCATCCGGACCGCCCGATGGTGGTGACCACGATCACCCCCACCGGTTCGGAGCGCGTGCTCAAGCGTTTCGGCGAGCGCGTCTTCCATGTCTACCTGCCCTACGACCTGCCGGCCGCGGTACGCCGCTTCCTCGATCGCATCCGCCCGCGCATCCTGATCGTGCTCGAGACCGAGATCTGGCCGAACCTCTACCATGAGTGCGGACGCCGCGGCATCCCGATCTTCATCGCCAATGGCCGGCTGTCGGAGCGCAGCCTGCGCGGCTATGCACCGGCAGGCTCCCTGATCACCGAGGCGGTACGCTCGACCGCCGCCATCGCGGCACAGACGCGGGCCGATGCCGAGCGCTTCCTGAAACTGGGCGGGCTGCCCGAACGGACCCGCGTCGTCGGCAACGTCAAGTTCGACATGCCGGTGCCCGAGGGCCTCGATGCGCTGGCTGCGGATTGGCGCGGACGCTGGGGTGCGCTGCGGCCGGTGTGGATCGCCGCGAGTACCCACGAGGGCGAAGAGGCCGCGGTGCTGCAGGCGCATGCCCGTGTGCTCGGGCGTTTCCCGGATGCCCTGTTGATCCTGGTGCCGCGCCACCCGGAGCGCTTTCGCAGCGCCATTGCGCTGTGTCGCTCCTACGGTTTCCGCACCCATTGCCGCAGCGAGGACGAACTGGCAGCCGTCGACACCCAGTGCTTCGTCGCCGATTCGATGGGCGAGTTGCTGCGTTTCTACGCCTGCTGCGACGTCGCTTTCGTCGGCGGCAGCCTCGATCGCATCGGTGGCCACAACGTGCTGGAACCGGCCGCGCTGGGAAAGCCGGTGCTGATCGGACCGCACACCTTCAACTTCGCCGAAATCAGCGAAATGATGCTCGGCGAACAGGCAGCCGTGCGCGTCGCCGACGGTGCCGCCCTCGGTCACGAGGTGGTGCGCATCCTCAGTGACCCCGCGCGTGCTCGCGACATGGGCCAGGCCGCGCTGCGCGTGGTCGAGAGCCAGCGCGGCGCGGTGCCCCGCACCATTGCCGAGATCGAAGCGGTACTGGGCGATCGACCGTAGGACGGAGTCATGTCGGCAGCGCTTCTCACCGACAATGCCTCGAGCTCTTGATCTGGGATGGCAGGCAGAAGCTGGTCTTCGCCTTGATCTGGCTCTTCCGTGCCCTCGTGCCCTCGTGCCCTCCCTTTCGACCCGCGGCCAAGCACCCTTGTGCGCGGAGACGAAGGACCTCAACGCATCAACGCACTCACCGCCTGCAAATCCGCCACCGAGATCGTCCCGGCGGCCTGCTTGAGGCGCAGCGAGTTGAGGATGTAGTCGTGGCGGGCACGGGCGTAGTCGCGCTGCGCCTGGAACAGCACCTGCTGGCTCAGCAGCACGTCGACGATGGTGCGCGTGCCGACCTCGAAGCCGGCCTGCGTGGCATCGAGCGCGCTCTGCGCCGAGACCAGCGCCTGCTGACGGGCCTCGACCTCGCCGATGCCGGCGATCACCGAGCGATAGGCGCTGCGCGCGCTGCGCAAAACCGCGCGCAGCTCCTGTTCGAGGGTGTCGGAAGCGGCATCGCGGTTGTGGTTCTCCTGGCGCACACGCGACTGCGTCGCCAGGCCCTCGAAAATCGGCACGTTGAGCGTCAGGCTGTAGCCGCGGTCGCGGAAATCGGAGTCCGCCGGGAAGGCCACGTCATTGGAGACGCGTTCGCCCCAGCTGGCGTTCTTGACCCAGCCGTAGCCGGCCGTCAACGTCGGCAAATGGCCAGCCTTGGCAGTCTCTACGGCCTGCTCGGCCTGCTCCAGTTCGAAGCGGCGGATGGCCAGCGAGGGGTTCTCGCGCTCGGCGGTCGAGACCCAGTCGTCGATGCGGTTCGGCTCCGGCGGCGACAGCTCGATGCGCTCGGCCAATCCCGAGACCTCGTCGATCGGCCGCCCGGTCAGTTCGGCCAGCGCTTCAAAGGCATCGTCGAGCTGGTTCGAGGCCAGGATCACGGCGGCACGGGCGCCGTCGTTGCGGGCGCGCGCCTCGTGCACGTCGGTGATCGCCGACAGGCCCACCTCGAAGCGCTGCTCGGCCTGTTCGAGCTGGCGCTGCACCGCCTTCTGCTCGGCCTCGGCGGCCTCGAGATTGGTCTTTGCGGTGAGCACGCCGAAATAGGCCTCGGCGACGCGCACGATCAGGCCGTCGAGCACGGCATCGAGGTTGGCCCCGGCGCGCGCCTCACCAGCCCGGGCACCGCGCAGGCGGGTGTAGTTGGCATGGTCGTAGATGCTCTGCTGCAGGTCGACCCGGTAGCTGCGCGAGGTCGAGTCACCCGAGCCCTCGGCGCGACCGAAACTGACACCACCGCCAGGCTGCGGGATCGTCGTCACCGAAGAGGTGTCGCTGTTGCTGTCACCGAGCGAGGCCTGGCCGCTGATCCGCGGCAGCAGGCTCGCACGCGCCTGCACGACGCCCTCGCCGGCCGCCAGCGCCGCCGATTCAGCCGCTGCCACGCGTGGATCGCTCGCCCGCGCCATCTCGTAGACCTCGAGCAGGTTGGCCGCATGGGCGGGGCCGATCGACGACAGGCCGATCAGCAGGGCAAGAGTCAGGCGATTGCGCGTCATGGTGTACCTCGGGGCAACGATCAAAAGCGGAATTCGGCGCGCGGCTCGAAGCCGTGCAGGTAGGGAAGATCGGTCTCGAACAGGCTGCGGGTGTCGATGTGGTCGGCGTCATCGCGCGTCATCAGCACGGCCTCCATCACCGGAGACTGGCCGCGGACGACGAACAGACGGCCGCCGGGCTTCAGCCATTGCGTGAAGGTGCTCGGCACTTCGGCCACCGCCGCGGTCACGGCGATCGCGTCGAAGCTGCGCCCGGGCTGCCAGGACGCCGTGACATCGGCGATGTCGACCTGGCAGTTGCGGATGCCGGCAGCACCGATCCGCGCCCGTGCCCGCTCGGCAAGATCGGCATGGCGCTCGACGGTCCAGACCTGGCGACCGAGGCGCGCCAGGCAGGCGGCGATGTAGCCGCTGCCGGTACCGATCTCGAGCACCTCGTCATCCGGCGTCACGGCCAGTGCTTGCAGCAGGCGGCCCTCGACGATCGGCTTCATCATCGATTCGCCATGTCCCAGCGGGATCGCCAGGTCGGCGAAAGCGAGCTTGCGGTGCTGCGGCGGCACGAAGTCCTCGCGCTTCACCTCGGCCATGACCTCGAGCACGCGCGCATCCAGCACCTCCCACGGGCGCACCTGCTGCTCGATCATGTTGAAGCGCGCGCGTTCGAAGTTCAGCGTACCGGCCATGGTCTGGGATCCTGGAAGAGGCAAGACGACAAGCGTAGCGGTCCGCCCCCCGATTGCTCAAGCTGGAGCATGGTCGAGGGCCGGGGCACACCGGCAGTGCCGGATGTCACGTGAGGCCGGTAGGAGCGCCCTCTGGGCGCGATTCAAACTTGCCGCACATCCTTTTCGCGCCCAGAGGGCGCTCCTACCGTCAGCCGCCTCAATCCAGCGTGCGCCTGAACCGCTTCGCCCCGAGCGCGATCACGACCAGCGTGAACAAGAGCAGCGGCCAGACGTTCGGCCAGACATCGGCAAGCCCGTGGGCCTTGAGCAGGATGCCGCGCACGATGCGCAGGAAGTGCGTCAGCGGCAGCAGCTCGCCGATGGCCTGTGCCCAGCCGGGCATTCCGCGGAAGGGAAACATGAAGCCCGACAGCAGGATCGAGGGCAGGAAGAAGAAGAAGGTCATCTGCATCGCCTGCATCTGGTTGCGGGCCAGTGTCGAGAACAGCAGGCCTACCGACAGGTTGGCGATCACGAAGACCAGCACGCAGCCCAGCAGCAGCAGCACCGATCCGATCACCGGCACGTCGAACACGAACCGCGAGACGGCGAGGATCACCGTGACCTGGACATAGGCCACGAGGATATAGGGAACCAGCTTGCCAACCATGATCTCGAGCGGGCGCACCGGCATCGCCAGCAGGTTCTCCATCGTGCCGCGCTCGCGTTCGCGGGCGATGGCCAGGCCGGTCATCATGATCAGCGTCATCGTCAGCACCACGCCCATCAGGCCGGGCACGATGTTGAACTGGGTGATGCCCTCGGGGTTGTAGCGGCGCTGGATCCTCAGCTCGACCGGTCCAGGCCGCGCTGCGAGCCCGACCAGCGGGCCGTCGAGGTCGGTCGCGAGCGACTGGTCGAGAAGGTTCGACAGCGCGGCCACAGCATTGCCGCTGGCCACGGGATCAGTGGCGTCGACCTCCACGAGCAGCGCCGGGCGCGCGCCGCGCACCAACTCACGGCCAAAATCCGGCGGCACCCGGACGAGGAAGAGCACCTCGCCCGCGGACAACAGCGCCTGTCCCTGCTCCACCGAGGCCGGCGCGGCGATGATGCGGAAATAGTCCGATTCCTCCATCGCCGACAGCAGCCGGCGCACATGCTCGTCCGCTTCGGCCACGACCACCGCGGTCGGCAGGTGCTTGGGATCGGTGTTGATCGCAAAACCGAACAGGCAGAGTTGCACGATCGGGATGCCGACCATCATCGCGAAGGTCAGCCGGTCACGCCGCATCTGGATGAACTCCTTCGCCAGCACGGCCCACAACCGTCGCCACGAGAAAGCGTTCATGGCGAACCCCGCCCGCGCATCAGCGCGATGAAGGCGTCCTCCAGCGAGGACTCGGCGCGCGCAGCGACGACACCGTGGTGCTCCGCGTAGGCTGACACACTGGCAGCCAGCGTTTCGGCATCCGCACCGGAGACGTGCAGGCGCAGGCCGAAGGGCACCACCTGCTCGACACCAGGCCTGTCCTTCAGCTCGGCCGCCGCGCTCGCGGGCGCCGCCTCGATGATCCAGGTCGACAGCCCGACCGTTTGCAGGATCTCGGCGGGAGTGCCCTCGGCCAGCAGCTTGCCGTAGGCGATGTAGGCCAGCCGGTGGCAGCGCTCGGCCTCGTCCATGTAATGCGTGGAGACCAGCACGGTCAGCCCCTCCCGGGCCAATGCGTGGATCTCGGACCAGAAGTCTCGCCTGGCCTTGGGATCCACGCCGGCCGTCGGCTCGTCGAGCAGCAAGAGTTCGGGCTGGTGCATGAGGCAGGCGGCCAGCGCAAGACGCTGCTTCCAGCCACCCGAGAGCGTGCCGGCAAGCTGGCGGCGGCGACTGCTCAGGCCCAGCCGCTCGAGGGTCTGGTCGACGACCCGGCGTGGCTCGCGCAGATCGTGCATGCGCGCCGCGAAACGCAGGTTTTCCTCGATCGAGAGGTCCTCCCACCAGGAGAAACGCTGCGTCATGTAGCCCACCCGGCGCTTGATCGCGGCGCTTTCGGTCAGTACGTCGAAGCCCAGGCAGGTGCCGCTGCCGGCATCCGGCGTCAGCAGGCCACAGAGCATGCGGATCGAGGTGGTCTTGCCCGAGCCGTTCGGCCCGAGGAAGCCGTAGATGCGGCCGCGCTCGACGGTGAGATCGAGCCCGTCGACAACACGCTGACTGCCGAAGGACTTGCACAGCCCTTGCACCGCAATGACCGGAACGCTCACGGCGCGATCCGCTCCACGGTAGCCGGCAGGCCCGGCGCCAGCAGTGATCGATCGAGCAATTCGGCTTCGACGCGATAGACCAGGTCCTCGCTGCGCGATTCGCTGTAGATCACGGGCGGGGTGTACTCGGGCCCCGGGGCGATCAGCCGCACCTTGGCACGCAGTGTTTCGGGACAGCCACTGCAGCGCACCGCGACGTCCTGGCCCGCCTGCCATTGCGCGCGCTCGGCCAGCGGCACGTAGAAACGCACATGCAGCGCAGCGTGCGGCAGGAGTTTCAGCACCGGGCTGCCGGCAGGCACCCATTCGCCCGGCTCGTAGAAGGTCTCGACGACCTCGGCCTCGGCAACGGCCCGGGCAGCGACCTGCTCCCTGCGCCAGCGTGCCTGTTCGACCACCGCCGCCGCAGCCGCGACCGCAGCATCGGCCGCAGCAATGGCATCGGGCCGCCCGGCCAGGTCGGCGCTCTGCTGCTCGGCCGTCAAGGAGGCCAGCCGCGCCCGGGCCTGTTGCTCGGACGCACGCGCGCGATCAAGGGCATCGGCCGCCACCAGGCCACGACCGTGCAACTCGCGGACTCGTTCCAGTTCGGTGCCCGCCAGCGCGGCTGCCGAACGCGCCTCGCGCACCCGCCCGGCGATCACGCGGATCTCCTCGGGCCGACGCCCGATCGACAGATCAGCCCGCCGCGCCTGCGCCTCCGAAAGGCGCGCCTCGGCTTCCTGCACCTGCAGGGCCTCGAGTTCGCCGTCGAGAGCGAACAGCTCGTCGCCGGCCTCGACCGCGGCGCCGCGACGCGCCGACAGGCTATCGAGCCGACCCGCCACCGGCACGCCGATGTAGGCGTAGTCGGCTTCGAGATAACCGGGATAGCCCGTTCCAGGGGCCTGGGTGCAGGCGGAGATCGCCAACGTCGCGGCCAGGACAATCACCGCGGCAATCCGATCGCGCCACAAGGGCGCTCCTTCAGACCGTAGGGTGTGGTGAGCGCAGCGAACCGCACCATAGGGGCTTCCGGCATCGCAGCCGGTGCGGTTCGCTGCGCTCGCCGGCACCCTACGGAGAGGCATCCCGGCTGCGCCCCGCTCTCCTTCGTTCCCTTTGCGTCCTTTGCGAACGATGCTCTTCCCGGGTCCCGGGTCCCGGATCCCGACCCCAATGCCCAATCCATCCATGATCTTCATCCTCGCCCCTCCCCATCCACTGGCGTCGCCCGCACGCCCAGCGCCCGCAAACTCATCTCCACCCAGCAGCGCAGGTAGCGCTCCGGATCGAAGGGCCGCTCGTCGACCTGCCCCAGCGAATGCATCCACACCGGCAGGAAGACCAGCCCATGCACCAGCACCTTGACCGCGTACTCGACGTCGACCGGCGTGAATTCGCCGCGGGCTATCCCGGAGCGCAGCACGCTGGCGAGCAGACGGTCCTGCATCGGTGCCACGTAGCGGGCGACGTACTCGCGGGCGAGGCCTGGAAAATTTCCACTCTCGGCCAGCATCAGTTTGGGGATGCCGCGGCGCGGCTCCCCGGAAAGCGCCTGCCACCAGCGCAGCGCCACGCGTGCGATCAGCTCGGCACGCGGCGTGTCCGCATCGAGCGCCTGCCGCTCGAACTCCTCGAACAGCGGCGCCACATCGCGCTGCACGGCTGCCGCGAGCAGCGATTCCTTGCTGTCGAAGTACAGGTACAGCGTGCCCTTGCCGATGCCGGCGGCCGCTGCGACATCCTCGAGGCGCGTCGCCGCAAACCCACGTTCGACGAAGAGCGTGAGCGCCGCGTCGATGATCTCGCCGGGCCTTGCCTCCTTGCGGCGACGCCGGGTCGCGGGCGCGGCGGGGCCTTCCATGCGGATTTCGGGCAAGATCATTGATCGATTCTACTGACTGACTGGTCGGTAATTTATTCCCGCGAATCGGCCCCGTCAACCGCCGCCGTGTGACACATTGCCCATGGACCCGCGCCGGCAATCGGACTAGCGTTCCGCCACCCGCGCCACCAGGACCCGACCATGCGTCCCGCACTTCTATCCATTGCCGCCCTGCTTGCCATGCCGATGACCGCCAGCGCCGCCGACGACCCGCACCTCTGGCTCGAAGCCGTCGAGGACGAGAAAGCCCTCGCCTGGGTCCGCGAACAGAACGTCGATTCGGTCGACGAACTGAGCCGCTCGGGAGACTTCAAGCGCATCCAGTCGCGCGTCCGCGAGATCCTCGATTCCGACGCGCGCATCCCCTTCGTCGGCAAGATGGGCGAGCACTACTACAACTTCTGGCGCGACGCGAAGAACCCGCGCGGACTGTGGCGGCGCACCTCGCTGGACGAGTACCGCAAGGCCGAGCCGAGCTGGGAAGTGGTGCTCGATCTCGATGAACTGGCCAAGGCCGAGGGCGAGAACTGGGTGTGGTCGGGCTCGAACTGCCTCGAACCCGAATACCGCAAGTGCCTGCTGAATCTCTCCCGCGGCGGCGCCGACGCCACGGTGACCCGGGAGTTCGACACCGTCGAGAAGCGCTTCGTCGAGGGCGGATTCAGCCTCGCTGAAGCCAAGAGCAGCGTGTCCTGGATCGACGCCGACACGCTCTTCGTCGGCACCGACTTCGGCCAGGGTTCGATGACCGATTCCGGCTACCCGCGCGTCGCCAAGCGCTGGCAGCGCGGCACGCCGCTGGAACAGGCCGAGACGGTCTACGAAGGCCAGTCCGCTGACGTCTGGATCGCCGCGCTCGCCGACACCACGCCCGGCTTCGAGCGCCAGTTCGTCTACCGCGGCATCACCTTCTATACCAACGAGGTGCACCTGCTCCGCGACGGCCAACTGGTCAAGATCGACAAGCAGGACAGCGCCAACTTCAACCTGCACCGCGAGTGGCTGATGCTGGAGCTGCGCGAGGACTGGACGGTCGGCGGCAAGACCTGGCCGGCCGGCGCGCTGCTGGTGACCAAGCTCGAGGACTTCCTCGCCGGCGGCCGTGACTTCGGGATGCTGTTCGCGCCCAGCGAGCGCACCTCCCTGGCCGGTTACACGCCGACGCTGAACCACATCGTGGTCAACGAGCTCGACAACGTCCGCAACAAGCTCTACGTCTGGACCCACAACGGCAAGGAGTGGACGCGCGAAGCGCTGTCCGGGCTACCCGAGTTCGGCACGGTCAGCGTCAGTGCGGTCGACAGCCACAGCACCGATGCCTACTGGGCCACGGTGAATGACTTCCTGACCCCGACCTCGCTGTACTGGGGCCAGCTCGAGAAGGGACCGCCGGAAGTCCTGAAGTCGATGCCGGCCTTCTTCGATGCGAGCGGCATGACGGTCAGCCAGAACGAGGCGACCAGTGCCGACGGCACCAGGGTGCCCTACTTCCTGGTCTCCAAGGAAGCCGTGAAGCTCGACGGCAAGAACCCGACGGTGCTCTACGGCTACGGCGGCTTCGAGGTCTCGATGACGCCCAGCTACGTCGCCAGCATCGGCGAGGCCTGGCTGGAAAAGGGCGGCGTCTACGTCGTCGCCAACATCCGCGGCGGCGGCGAGTTCGGCCCGAAGTGGCACCAGGCGGCGCTCAAGGCCAATCGCAACAAGGCCTACGAGGACTTCATCGCGGTCGCCGAGGACCTGATCGCGCGCAAGATCACCGCCACCCCGCACCTCGGCATCCTCGGCGGCTCCAACGGCGGCCTGCTGATGGGCAACATGCTGACGATGCGTCCGGATCTCTTCGGCGCGATCGTCTGCCAGGTGCCGCTGCTCGACATGCAGCGCTACCACACGCTGCTCGCCGGCGCCTCGTGGATGGGCGAGTACGGCAATCCCGACGACCCGGCCGAGTGGGCCTGGCTGCAGCAGTACTCGCCTTACCACAACGTCAAGGCCGACGTGAGCTACCCGCGCACGCTGTTCACGACCTCCACGCGCGACGACCGCGTCCATCCGGGCCACGCCCGCAAGATGGTCGCGCGGATGAAGGAGCAGGGCCACGACGTCCTCTACTACGAGAACATCGAGGGCGGCCACGGCGGCGCCGCCAACAACGAGCAGCGCGCCTTCATGACCGCGCTGGCCTGGACCTTCTTTGCGCGCGAGCTGCGCTGAGACGAGGGCACGAGGGCACGAGGGCACGAGGGCACGAGGGCACGAGGGCACGACAAGCGTCGCCGATACAGGTCCGATCAGAAACACCGCCGCATTCCCATCACCCGAGGTCCTGACGCTCGGAAACGGTCTCCGCCACCTGACAACAGACCCGCCATCCCTGCTTTCGGCTGCTAGACTGGCAGCCGGAAGCGGGGGTGCCTGGCAGCAGGCTGAGAGAGTCCCTTCGAACCTGATCCGGCTCGCACCGGCGTAGGGAAGCTTCGATGGCAGGAATCCCCTGCCCTCGCCGCCGCTTCGTCCTGTCCCTGAGCGGAGTGTGACGATGAGCGCGGTGATCGACCTCAAGACCCAGGCCGAGGAACTGTCGGCCGACCTGACCCGCCCGATCCCGGGCTCGCGCAAGATCTATGCGCACGGTTCGCGTGATGACATCCGCGTGCCGATGCGCGAGATCGCCCAGGCGCGCACGCCGAAGTCCTTCGGCGCCGAAATCAATCCCTCGCTCGCGGTCTACGACACCAGCGGCCCGTACACCGATCCCTCGGTCAACATCGACCTGCGCACCGGGCTTTATCCGATGCGGCAACGCTGGATCGAAGAGCGCGGCGACACCGTCGAGCTGTCCGGCCCCACCTCGCATTTCGGCCAGGCCCGCCACGCCGACCCGGCCACGCAGCACCTCCGCTTCGAGCACATCCGCCGGCCGCGCGTCGCCAGGGCCGGGGCGAACGTCAGCCAGATGCACTACGCGCGGCGCGGGATCATCACGCCGGAGATGGAATACATCGCGATCCGCGAGAACCAGCTGATCGACCAGCTGCGCGACCAGAACCTGCTGCGCCACCACGCCGGCGAATCCTTCGGCGCGGCGCTGCCGAAGTACGTCACCCCCGAGTTCGTCCGCGACGAGGTCGCCCGCGGCCGCGCCATCATTCCCAACAACATCAACCACCCGGAATCCGAGCCGATGATCATCGGCCGCAACTTCCTGGTGAAGATCAACGCCAACATCGGCAATTCGGCGGTGACCAGTTCGATCGCCGAGGAAGTGGAGAAGATGGTGTGGGCGATCCGCTGGGGCGCGGATACCGTGAT
>JANJUH010000323.1 GCA_024710675.1 Lysobacterales bacterium | reverse complement strand
TCGAGAGCATCGAGAAGATGGCACGCGAGCTGGAGGCGCTGATCCCGCAGGCGCGCATCCGCATCGCCCACGGGCAGATGCCCGAGCGCGAGCTGGAAACGGTGATGCTCGACTTCTACCGCCAGCGCTTCAACGTGCTCGTGTGCAGCACCATCATCGAGAGCGGCATCGACGTGCCGACCGCCAACACCATCATCATCAATCGCGCCGACCGCTTCGGCCTGTCGCAGCTGCACCAGTTGCGCGGCCGCGTCGGCCGCTCGCACCACCGCGCCTTCGCCTACCTGGTGGCGCCGCCGAAGAAGGCGCTGACCGCCGATGCCCAGAAGCGCCTCGAAGCCATCTCGGCCCTCGAGGAGCTGGGCTCGGGCTTCACGCTGTCGACCCATGACCTTGAGATCCGCGGCGCCGGCGACCTCCTGGGCGAGGAGCAGAGCGGCGAGATCGAGGCGGTCGGCTTCACGCTCTACACCGAGATGCTCGAACGGGCGGTGCGGGCGCTGAAGGAAGGCCGCCTGCCCGACGAAGGCGATCTGTGGGCGAAGCGCGAGACCGATATCCAGCTCGGCATCCCGGCGCTGATCCCCGACGACTACCTGCCGGATGTCCACGCCCGCCTCGTGCTCTACAAGCGCATCGCCGGCGCCAGGGACGAGGAAGCCCTGCGCGAGCTGCAGGTCGAGATGATCGATCGCTTCGGCCTGCTCCCGGATCCGGTCAAGAGCCTGTTCCAGGTCGCGGCCATGAAGTTGCGCGCGCGCAGCTTGGGCATTCGCAAGCTCGAACTCGGGCCCACCGGCGGGCGTGTGCTGTTCACGGCCAAGCCGGCGATCGACCCGCTGGCGATCATCCGGATGGTCCAGCGCGAGCCGAAGCGCTATGCCTTCGAGGGCCAGGACAAGCTCAGGATCCGCCGCGAGCTGGCCCTGCCCGAGGAACGCCTGAAGGCCGCCCACGAGCTGGTGACGACGCTGGCGCAGAAGGGATGAGGCCGGTGTGCGCTATCGTTCACGTCTCGCTGCCGGAAATCGCCGCATGACGCTCCGTCTGGTCTTCACCTTGCTTGTGGCTGCCCTGCTCGCGTGCACCAGTGCTGCGCACGCCCAGTCCAGCCGCGTGCGCGTCGAGCTGATCGTGCTGGCGCACAACAACCCCGATGCCGGTGCCGCGCTGTCGCCGGCCGATCCCGATCCCGAGTACATCGGCATGTTGCTCGAAGCGGGATCCGGCTCCTACGCCCGCCTCGGCCCTGAGGCCTTGACCGCCGGTGGCGCCTCGGCAGCCCTGGCGCGCCACGCGCGCACACGCAGCCTGCTGCACACCGGATTCATGCAGCCCACGGGCGACAGCCGGGCGATCCGTTTGCGCAACGAGCGTACGCTGGAGGTCTCCGGCACCGGCAGCGCGCTGGCCAGTGCCGCGCGACCCGAGCTCGAAGGTGACATCACGCTGCGCTTCGGTCGGGGCGTCGAAGTCCACGTCGATGCCCTGCTGCGCGTCGCCGCCGCCGACAGCGCCGGCCGCCCGCTTGCCGGCAAGCGTTACCGTTTGAACAGCCGCCGCGTCATGAACTACGGCGAGTGGCACTATCTCGACCATCCGGCCCTCGGCGTCATCGTCCGCGTCGATCCTGTGGAGGCGTCTGGCAGCGGATCCTGAAGCGAGCCCACACGCTCACCCGGGCCGCTTTTGCCACTCACCACTCACCACTTAGCACTCACGGCTTTCCGATGTACAAACTCGTCCCCGGCCAACGCTGGTATTCCACTGCCGAACCCGAACTCGGCCTCGGCATCGTCAAGCGCGTCGATGCCCGATCGCTCGAACTCCTGTTCGCGCGCGCCGGCATGCTGCGCCGCTATGCCATGACCAGCGCGCCGCTGGCCCGGGCCGAGTTTCGCGTCGGCGACATGGTCGCCGTCGATGGCACCAGCCTCGAGGTGGCGGCCAGCGAAGACCGCGACGGCCTGATGCACTACCGCCTGGGCAACGAGTGGGTGCCGGAATCGCGACTCGACGATGTGCAGGCGGCGAGCGCTGCCGACGAACGCCTGACCGCCGGCCGCACCGACACCCACGCGCGCTTCGTGCTGCGGGTCGAGGCCCTGGCTCGCCGCGCCGCCGCCCGGGCGGCGCCGGCCCACGGCATCCTCGGCGCACGTATCGCGCTGCTGCCGCACCAGCTCGCCGTGGTCGAAGGGGCGCTGGCGCAGCCGATGCCGCGAGTGCTGCTGGCCGACGAAGTGGGCCTGGGCAAGACCATCGAGGCCGGCCTGATCCTGGCCCGCCTGATCGCCACCGGCCGCGTCTCGCGCGCGCTGGTGCTGGTGCCCGAGGCGCTGGTCTACCAGTGGTTCGTCGAACTGATGCGACGCTTCAACCTGCGTTTCTCGATCTACGACGCCGAGCGCGCCGAATCGATCGAGCAGGCCGGTGAGGGTCGCAATCCCTTCCAGGACGACCAGCTGGTGCTCACCGATCTCGGCTTCCTGACCGCGCATCCGCGGCGCGCCGGGCAGGTGGCTGCGGCCGGTTGGGACATGGTGGTCATCGACGAGGCGCATCACCTGGCCTGGTCGCCGGAAGAGGCGAGTGCCGAGTACGCCCTGGCCGAACAGCTCGCGCTGGCGAGCCCCGGCGTCGTGCTGCTGACGGCAACGCCCGAGCAGCTCGGCCGCAGTGGTCACTTCGCGCGCCTGCGCCTGCTCGATCCCGCCCGCTACAACGACCTCGCGCACTTCGAGAAGGAGGCGCAGACCTACAGCGGTATCTCCCGGCTCGGCGAAGTGCTGCTGGACGACCAGCCGATCGACGCGAAGACGCTGAAGGCGCTGCGCGCCGTGCTCGGCGACGAGCCG
>JANJUH010000306.1 GCA_024710675.1 Lysobacterales bacterium | reverse complement strand
TTCGACAGCGTCGAGGCGGCCGCCCGCATCGGCGCCGCCTTTCCCGGCGATGCCGTCGATCCCACCGCCTTCTCGCGCGCCGGCCGGGCGGCGCTGGGGGCGCTCCTGACCTATGTGCGGCAGAGCCAGAAGGGCGCGCCGCTGGCGCTGAGGCCGCCTTCGAGCGAGCGGGTCGCCGCCCATATGGCGATCGACGCCGCCACACGCGCCTCCCTCGAACTGCTGGAAACGCAGCGCGGCACGCTCAAGGGCTCGCTGCGCCACGAGATCGATTTGTGCGTCACGGCCCCCGGCTCGCGCCTGCTGGCGCGGCGGCTGGCAGCGCCGCTGTGCGACCCCGAGGCGATCAATGCCCGGCTCGACGCGGTGGCGATGCTGCATGCCGACAGCCTGCTCACCGACCGGCTGCGGCCGATCCTGCGCTCGGTGCCCGACGTCACGCGGGCGCTGACCCGGCTGGCGCTGGGGCGCGGCGGCCCGCGTGATCTCGTCGCCGTTGCCAACGCCATCGGCGGGGCGCGGCTGCTGGTGCAGCGGCTCGCCGGGCGCGATCTGCCCCCGGTGCTCGCCGCCATCACCGCGGGCCTCGCCGCCGCTCCCGAGGCGCTCGCCGCGGAACTGCTCCGCGCCATCGACGACGAGCCGCCGCTCACGGCCCGCGACGGCGGTTTCGTGCGCAAGGGCTATAGCGGCGCGCTCGACGCCGAACGGGCGCTGGCGAGCGAGACGCGCGAGGTGGTGGCGGCGCTGCAGGCCCGGCTCGTCGCCGAGACCGACGTCAGATCGCTCAAGATCCGGCACAACGGCGTGCTCGGCTATTTCGTCGAGGTGCCGGCCGGCCACGGCGGCAAGCTGCTCGAGGAGCCGCACCGGCAGGTCTTCATCCCCCGCCAGACGCTGGCCAGCGCCATGCGCTTCACCACCGCCGAGCTGGCCGAGCTCGAGGGCCGCATCGCGCGCGCCCACGAAGCCGCGCTGGAGCTCGAGGCGGCCATGTTCGAGCGCCTCGTCGCCGCCGTGCTGGCCGAAGCCGAGCGGCTGCATGCCCTCGCCGATGCGCTGGCCGAGCTCGACGTGACGGCGGCCCTCGCCCACCTCGCCGCCACCAGCGGGTTCTGCCGGCCCGTGATCGACGCCTCCATGGCCTTCGCCGTCACGGCCGGGCGCCACCCCGTCGTCGAAAGCAATGTCAGGGCGGCGGGCGAGGTGTTCGTCGCCAATGACTGCGACCTGTCGGGCGGCGCGCTGTGGCTGGTCACCGGCCCCAACATGGGCGGCAAGTCGACCTTCCTGCGCCAGAACGCGCTCATCGCCATCCTCGCCCAGATGGGCAGCTTCGTGCCCGCCGCCTCGGCCCATATCGGCGTCGTCGACCGGGTGTTCTCGCGCGTCGGCGCCTCCGACGACATAGCCGGCGGCCGCTCGACCTTCATGGTCGAAATGGTCGAGACCGCGGCCATCCTCAACCGCGCCACGGCGCGCTCGCTGGTCGTGCTCGACGAGATCGGGCGCGGCACCGCCACCTTCGACGGGCTGTCCATCGCCTGGGCGGCGGTCGAGGCCCTGCACGACGAGACCGCTTGCCGGGCGCTGTTCGCCACCCATTTCCACGAGATGACCAGCCTCGCCAGGACGCTCGCCCGCGTCGCCAACGTCACCATGAAGGTGCGCGAGTGGGAGGGCGAGGTCGTCTTCCTGCACGAGGTCGCCGCCGGCGCCGCCGACCGCAGCTACGGCATCCAGGTGGCGCGGCTTGCCGGCGTTCCGGAAACCGTGCTCAATCGGGCGCGCCAGGTGCTGTCGGTGCTCGAGCAGCGCTCTTCCGGCGGCGCCGGCGCCGTGCTAGACGATCTGCCGCTGTTTGCCCAGCCACCACCCGTGCCGAAGGCAAGCGTTAATCCCGTGCATGACATGCTCGACAAGGTCCGGCCAGACGACTTGACCCCACGCCAGGCGATCGACCTCATCTATGAGCTCAAGAAGGCCCGCGATGCAGCTCGCCGAAGCTGAGAATCGTCCGCGCAAGCCGCAGGCCCAGCCCCGCACCGCCGCGGTCCTGCTGCAGGCGGTCGATCGCGACCTGGGTGCATTGCCCGCCCGCTCGGCGCAGGCCCGCGCCATCGTGCTCGAGCACATGCGCACCGCGCTGGCGCAGGCGCGCCGGGACGCCGAGGCCGAACTGATGGCGACCGGCAAGGGCATGCGCTGCGCCACGCAGCTGAGCGCCGCCCAGGACGAGATCATCCGCGCCATCCACGGCTTCGCCACGCGCCGGGTCTATCCGGTGGACAATCCCTCCGAGGCCGAGGCCATCGCGCTCGCCGCCGTCGGCGGCTACGGCCGCGGCACGCTGGCGCCGGGCTCGGACATCGACCTGCTCTTCATCCTGCCCTACAAGCAGACCCCCTGGGGCGAGCAGGTCACCGAATACATCCTGTACATGCTGTGGGACCTCGGCCAGAAGGTGGGCCACGCGGTGCGCTCGGTCGACGAGTCGCTGCGCATGGCGCGTGCCGACATGACGGTGCGCACCGCCACCCTCGAGGCCCGTTTCCTGACCGGCGACCAGGCCCTGTTCGAGCAGCTGACCGCGCGCTTCGAAAGCGAGATCATGGCGCGCACGGGCCCCGAGTTCATCACCGCCAAGATGGCCGAGCGCGAGGAGCGGCACCGCCAGATGGGCAATACCCGCTACGTGGTCGAGCCCAACATC
>JANJUH010000275.1 GCA_024710675.1 Lysobacterales bacterium | reverse complement strand
AGCGTTTTCCGCTGACCCGCCTGCTCTACGTGCTGATCGCGCTGCATTGCCTGCTGCTGATCGTCGGTGGGCGCTACACCTACGCGCAGGTGCCGCTCGGTTTCTGGTTGCAGGACTGGCTGGAGCTCTCGCGCAACCACTACGACCGCTTCGGCCACTTCGCGCAAGGCTTCGTGCCGGCGATCCTGGCGCGCGAGTTGCTGCTGCGCCTGACGCCGTTGCGCCCGGGCGGCTGGCTGGCCTACCTGTGCGTGGCCGCCGCGCTGTCCTTCAGCGCCTTCTTCGAGATGATCGAGTGGTGGGCGGCGCTGATCTGGGGCGGCGCTGCCGATGCCTTCCTGGCGACCCAGGGCGATGTCTGGGACACCCAGTGGGACATGTTCATGGCACTGGTCGGCGCGCTCTGCGCGCTCACACTGCTGTCGCGCTGGCACGATCGCCAGTTGGGGATCCGCTGATCGAATCCCAGCGCCGCGCCAGCAAGGGCAGCGCTGCCAGACTGGCCAGCGCGATCAGTACGACGGCCCAGCGCAAGGGCTCGGGCATGGCGAAACCGCCCAGCCAGGCGCCGTCGATCGCGAAAGCCAGCAGCGACAGCAGGCGCAGTGCTTCCAGCGCCAGCGCGCGCTTCCAGCGCGGGCCAGCCAGCATCGACAAGACCTGCGCACCGAAAGCCACGTGCAGCGCGATCCAGAGGTGGCCGAGCGGACTGGTCAGCGGCGCGGCGATCAGCGCCAGCACCATCGGCGGCACCAGCAGCGCGACGTGGATCTGCGTGTACAGCCCGACCGCGCCCGGTGCCTGGGCCTGCAGGTGTTCGTGGGTCGACAGGTCGAAGGCGGGCTTCGGATCGCGCGCCGCGACATCGGCTGGCCGCCAGCCGGGGCCGCGCCACCACAGCTGCACCCGGTCCCAGGCGCGGCGCGTCGCGAGGGCATCGCGGCAGAGTTTCCAGAAGGTGTCGAGGTTGATCCACAGCACATCGAAGCTGCGTACCGGCGCCCGCGTGCCAAAGCGTACCGGCTCGTCGGCGCGCTCGTCCTCGTAGGTGCCGAAGAGTTGGTCCCACAGCATCAGGATGCCGCCGTAGTTCTTGTCGAGATAGCGCTCGTTGACGCCGTGGTGGACGCGGTGGTTCGACGGCGAGCCGAACACGCGGTCGAACCAGCCCAGGCGGCCGACGCGCTCGGTGTGGATCCAGAACTGGTAGAGCAGGTTCAGCAGCGTTGCCACGGCGTAGACCACCGGCGGCACGCCGAGCACGGCCAGCGGCAGCGCGAACAGCCAGGTCCACAGGTTCATCGTCGCGCTCGGCACGCGCAGCGCGGTCGACAGGTTGAAGCGGTCGCTCGAATGGTGGACGACGTGCGAGGCCCACAACAGGTTCCACTCGTGGCCCATGCGGTGCTGCCAGTAGTAGCTGAAGTCGTACAGGAGCAGCCCGAGCACCCAGGTCCACGGGCTCGCCAGCGACCACTCGAACAGCGCCGCATGGGTGTAGGCCCAGGTGTAGATCGCGATGCGCACCGCGATCGTCACCGCCCCGAGCGCGGAATTGGCGATGCCCACACCCAGGCTCGCCACCGTGTCAGGCCAGTCGTAATGCCCGCTGCCACGCCAGCGATCGACGAGCAGATCGATGTAGATCGCAAGATAGAACAGCGGCAGCACGAGGGCCGCGATCAGCATGTTGGGGGTCAGCTTGTCCATGACCACGAGTGTAATTGGCCGGGTGGTGAGCGGAGAGTCGTCGGGAAAAAGGGGCAGGGGGCGCGGGGCAGGGGCCCAGATTCGCGCCGATCCCAGGTCACGCCCTCACCTCGAGCCCCTGCCCCCTGCCCCCTGCCCCCTTTCCGTTCCCTGCCTACCGTTCCGGCAACGGAATCCACTCGCTCTCGCCCGGCACCACCGGGAAACGCCCCGCCTGCCAATCGGCCTTGGCCTGCTCGATGCGCTCGCGGCGGCTGGAGACGAAGTTCCACCAGAGATGGCGCGGGGCATCGAGCGGCGCGCCGGCGAGGATTGCGATGCGCGCCGGGCCGCGGCCGGCGAGCGTGAGCTTGCGACCGCCTGGCAAGGCGGCCAGTTGTCCGGCCGGCAGCCGCTGGTGATCGAGTTCGACCTCGCCGGACACCACATACACCGCGCGTTCGGCGAACTCGGGTTCGAGCACCAGGCGCGCTCCGTCGGCCAGTTCACCGGCGAGGTAGCACAGTTCGCCCGGGAAACGCACCGGCGAGTGTTCACCGTAGCCGGAACCTGCGATCAGTTGCAGCGCAACGCCAGGGCGCTCGATGCGCGGGATGGACTCGCGGCCGTGGTGCTCGAAGGCGGGCGGATCCTCCTCGTGGCCGAGCGGCAGCGCGATCCAGGCTTGCAGGCCATCGAGGCGGCTGCCCGAGGCGCGCGGTGCGGCCGGCGTGCGCTCGGAGTGGACGACGCCGCAGCCGGCCGTCATCCAGTTGACCTCGCCGGGCCGGATGTCCTCCACCACGCCCAGGCTGTCGCGATGGGTGATGGTGCCCTCGAAGAGGAAAGTCAGGGTCGCCAGCCCGATGTGCGGATGCGGTCGGACGTCGATACCTGCGCCGGCGGGAAAGCTCGCCGGACCCATGTGGTCGAGGAATACGACATGCCCGACGTTGCGCGCGCCGATCTGCGGCAACAGGCGTGCGACCTCGAATCCGCCGAGGTCCTTGCGCTGGCCGGTGATGAGGTGGATGGGGTTCATGGGGGAATGGTAATTGGTCAGTGGTGAGTGGTCAGTAACAGCTCGTTTCCACGAGGCCCAACGGCGATCCCACTTGATCGCGAATGGCATCGCACGGGTCGGCTCTTCCTTACCACTTACCACTTACCACTTACCACTTACCACTTACCGGCCGGGTCGTCGCCAGTCCCCCGGTGATCGCCGAAACCATCCCGCCACGGCCCACCATTGACTCCGCCGCCCGCCTCCCGTCGAATGCCCGGCACTCCGCACGGGCCACTGCCATGACCGACATCCGCACCGACTGGACGCGCGAGGAGATCGCCGCGCTCTTCGATCTGCCGCTGCTGGACCTCGTGTACCAGGCCGCCGGCGTGCACCGGCGCCACCACGATCCGCGCGCGGTGCAGGTCTCGACGCTGCTGTCGATCAAGACCGGCGCCTGCCCGGAGGATTGCGCCTACTGCCCGCAGAGCGCGCACTACCAGACCGGCCTCGAGGTCGAACGCCTGCTCGCCGTCGCCCAGGTGCGCGAGCGCGCCGCCGCGGCGAAGGCCGCAGGAGCCCAGCGCTTCTGCATGGGCGCCGCCTGGCGCGCGCCGCGCGACAAGGACATCGAGGCGCTGATCCCGATGATCGAGGCGGTGCGCGAGCAGGGCCTCGAAACCTGCCTGACCGCCGGCATGTTGAGCGAGGCGCAGGCCGGGCGCCTGGCCGACGCGGGGCTCGACTACTACAACCACAACCTCGACACCTCGCCGGAGTTTTACGGCGAGATCATCACCACACGCCGCTTCGACGATCGCCTGGAGACCCTCGCCGCGGTCCGCGAGGCCGGCATGAAGGTGTGCTCGGGCGGCATCGTCGGCATGAACGAGGCGCGCAGCGACCGCGTCGGCCTGATCCATGCGCTGGCCACGCTGCCCAGCCATCCGGAATCGGTGCCGGTGAACCTGCTGGTGCGCGTCGAGGGCACACCGCTGGCCCAGGCCGAGCCGCTCGATCCCTTCGAGTTCGTGCGCACGATCGCGGTGGCGCGGATCACGATGCCGGCCTCGGCGGTGCGCCTGTCGGCCGGACGCGAGAGCATGGACGAGGCGCTGCAGGCGCTGTGCTTCCTCGCCGGCGCCAACTCGATCTTCTACGGCGAGAAGCTGCTGACCACCGGCAATCCCGAGGCCGACGCCGATCGCCGGCTGTTCGCCCGGCTCGGCCTCTCGGGCCTCGTCGAGGCGTCGGTGGAGGCGAGCCCGCGCTGCGCGGCGTGAGCCCGCGGCCCGACTTCGCCGAGGCGCTCGCGCATGCCCGTTCGCAACGCCTCGAAGCCCACCTGGCACGCCGGCTCATCGCCGCCGGCCGTGAACGGCCCGGGCGCATCCGGATCGGCGGCCGCGAGCTGATCGACTTCGGCAGCAACGATTACCTCGGCCTCGCCCAGCATCCGCGCCTCGTGGCCGCGCTGCGCCGCGCCAGCCAGGCCGGCGCACGCGCCTCGCACCTGCTCGGTGGCCACCAGGCGGTGCACGAGGCGCTCGAACGTGCGCTCGCCGACTGGCTCGGCTACCCGCGCGCGCTGCTGTTTTCGACCGGCTACATGGCCGCCACCGGCACGCTGCCGGCGCTGCTCGGGCGCCACGACCTGTGTGCGCAGGACCGCCTCAACCACGCCTGCCTGCTCGACGGTGCGCGGCTGGCCGGGGCCCGGCTGGAACGCTATCGGCACGCGGACGCGCAGGCAGCGAGCGAGATCCTTCTCGCCCATCCGCAGCGCCGTGCGCTGCTGGTGACCGACAGCGTGTTCAGCATGGACGGCGATCTCGCGCCGCTCACGGAACTGGCCGCCGTGGCGCAGAGCGAGCGCGCCTGGCTGATGGTCGACGAGGCGCACGGGCTCGGCGTGCTCGGACCGGAGGGTCGCGGTGCCTGTGCCGCGGCGGGCTTGTCCGCGGAAGACGTGCCAGTCTGGATGGGCACACTCGGCAAGGCGCTCGGTTGCTTCGGCGCGGTGATTGCCGGCAGTGACCTGGTGATCGATACGCTGATCGATCGCGCGCGCAGCTTCGTCTACACCACGGCGATGCCGCCGGCACTGGCCGAGGCGGCGCTGGAAGCGGTGGTGCTGGCCCGGGCGGCCGACGCGGAACGCGCGCACCTGGTGGCACTGATCGCGCGACTGCGCAGCGGCGCGGCTGCGCTGGGCCTCGAACTGCTCCCTTCAGCGACACCCATCCAGCCGCTGGTGCTCGGCAGCGCGGACCGGGCACTCGCCTGGGCCAATGCACTGCGCGCCGCCGGTTGCTACTGCCCCGCGGTGCGGCCACCCACCGTGCCGGCCGGCAGTGCGCGCCTGCGCATCAGCCTGAGTGCCGCCCATGCGTTGGACGATGTGGACCGGCTGCTCGAGGTGCTGGAGACCCGGCTTACGATGGGGCATTGAGGAATCGACGGGTCGACGGGGACCCGGCCAAGCCCTTGATCCTATGTGGGAGCGCCCTTGTGGCGCGATCGAGATGGCCTCAGGCCAGATCATCGCGCGTCAAGCGCGCTCCCACAGGGATTCCTGCCGCCTCGCCGGTCCCGGGGTGCCACCCTCAGCCGCGCTGCCGCGGCGGCCTGACGATGGCAGCGGACTTGATGCGCTCGCGCTGGAAGTCGAGGTCGGCGCGGCCGCCGCTCACCTGGCGCTTGATCGTGATCGTCTTGTCGCCGACGGCGATCAGTTCGCCGACCTGGCGCTGGCCGTTGACAGTCACGACTTCGACGCGGCGTCCGATCGCGCCGCTGAGGCTGGCGGTATCGAGCGTCAGTTCGATGCGTTCGGGTTCGACCGGCTTCGGCGGCTCCGGCAGCACCGGACCGCTGTCGGCGAGCGGATCGGCCTGGCCCTCCTCGCGGGTCAGCGCGCGTACGCGCTCGCCGAGCACGCCGAGCGGCGAGACCTCAGCCACTTCGGTCGAGTCCTCGGCGCGCGCCAGCAGGTCCCAGACGCTGCCGGCATAAGCACGCGGGAGCGGGCGCGGTTTGACGAATTCCATCGTCATCGGTGTCGCGGCGGCCTCGCCGTGGCGGATGCGTGCGCCCAGCAGGGCCCACTGGTTCTCCGCTGACAGCGTCGAAAAGCGTTGCGCGTCGAAGGAATCGGGTAGTTCGACCTCGATGGCCAGCCGGCCGCCGTCGCGCGCGAAAGCCTGGTAGACGGTCTCGGTTTCCGGGCTCATGCGCACGCCGTAGACCTCGAGCACGCGGCGCACGGTGCTCAGGTGGCGGCGCTGGAACTCGTCGGCATCGACGCCGGCCTCCTCGGCACACCAGCGATTGCGCGCGGCGATGAAGCCGTGGTCCTCGAAGACCAGCCGCACCGCGCTGACGCGCTGGGTGGGGTCGTTGCTTTCCAGAAGGTGACCGGGATCGCTGGTGCGCACATCCATCTCGTAGCGCGTCGTCATCACGCCGGGCGCGTCCAGCACGAACTCGGCGATGGCGAGGTCCGGCCCCATCGCCCGGTAGCCCATCGACAAATCGGTCTGCTGATAGGGCAGGCGCAGGTCGCGGGTCAGGTTGAGCGGAACGAAGTAGCGCACATTGCTGCAGCCCTCGGTCTCGAACAGGGCCGCAGAGGCAAAGCTCAGGTTCGGCGTGCCGGGTGGCAGCAGGCTGTTGACCTCCACATCCACGCCGCGCAGGCGCACATGCAGGCTGCGTGCCGCAGGCAGCAGGCGCTGGCCGCGCGCCCGGGCGAAGATCCGGCCTGCGTTTCCGCGCTCACTGAGCGGATTGACCAGCCCGAGGGTCCAGAACCAGTTCGGCGTGTCGAGTTCCAGGCCCTTGATCGACAGGTAGGACTGCCCATCGGGTGATTCGACCCGGAAGCGGCGGATGCCCAGATCGCCGTCCCAGGTGTAGTAGCCACCACCATGACTGGCCGGCACCATCGAGGAGATGGTGCTCGTCATCTGGTCGGCAAAGCGGCTGACGCGCCAGGTGATCGTGAAATGCAGGAACACGAGCAGCAGTGCCAGGCCACCGAGCACCTTGGCCCACATCGGCACGCCGCGCTTGCCTTCGCCATCCCTTGCAACCCGGATGCTCTGCCTGGCCATCTCCGCTCCTTCGTAGCGCTCGCGGACAAGGATAGACCCCACGGCGCGACCGACGCCGGGAACTGATCCGCATCAAGGCCTGCCGGCACGAATCGGCACATCATCAGGCCCATGGACACCCGATTCGATGCCGATCTGATCCAGCGCTACGACCATCCCGGTCCGCGCTACACCTCCTACCCGACGGCGCCGCAGTTCCATGCCGGCGTCAGGGCCGCCGAGTACGAGCAGGCGGCGCGCGCGAGCAATGCCTCGGGCAGGCCGCTGTCGCTGTACCTGCACATTCCCTACTGCCGCTCGAGCTGCTACTACTGCGGATGCCATCGCATCATCACGCGCAACCGCGCCCGCGGCCGGGCCTATCTCGATCGCCTGCTCAAGGAGATCGAACTGAAGTCGGCGCTGTTCGATCGCTCGCGCCCGGTAGACCAGCTTCATTTCGGTGGCGGTACGCCCACTTTCTACGAGGTCGAAGAAATCGCCGAGATTTTCGCGGCGCTCGAACGCGGCTTTGGCATGCAGCGCGGGCGCCACCGCGATTACGGCATCGAGATCGACCCGCGCACCGCCGATCCGGCCAGCCTGAAAGCCCTCGCCGGGCTCGGCATCAATCGCATCAGCCTGGGCGTGCAGGATTTCGACCCTGCCGTGCAGCGCGCGGTCAACCGCATGCAATCGGTCGAAGACACTCGCGCGCTGGTATTGGCGGCGCGTGCCAACGGCATCGAATCGATCAATTTCGACCTGATCTACGGCCTGCCCCACCAGAGCGTGGCGAGTTTCGAGCGCACGCTCGATACGGTGATCGAACTCGAGCCCGACCGGCTGGCGGTGTATGGCTATGCCCACCTGCCCGAAATCTTCAAGGCGCAGTCGGTGATCGACGCGAGCGCGCTGCCGACGGCGGAAACCCGCCTCGATCTGCTCGGCCGCACCATCGAGCGCCTGCGGGTGGCCGGTTATGTGCACATCGGCATGGATCATTTCGCCAAGCCCGGGGACGAGCTGGCGGTCGCCCAGCGCGATGGCAGCCTGCAGCGCAATTTCCAGGGTTACACGACCCACGGTGGTTGTGACCTGGTGGCCTTCGGCATCAGCGCCATCGGCACCGTCGGCGATCTCTACAGCCAGAACGAAAAGCTGGAAGAGGCCTATTTCGACGCGATCGATGACGGTCGCCTGCCGATCGTGCGCGGACTCGTCATGGACGACGACGATCGTGTGCGGCGTGCGGTGATCGGGGAACTGATGTGCTTCGGCCGGATCTGGTATCCGGCGATCGAGCAGCAATACGGCATCGATTTCCGCCAGTATTTCGCCCCGGCACTGGCCAAGCTCGAGCAGGCCGAGCGCGATGGTCTGGTCGTTATCGGCGTAGACCGTCTCGAGATCACGGATGTCGGCGCCATGCTGCTGCGCATCGTCGCCATGGCCTTCGATGCCTACCTCGACGGTGGCAAGAGCGCAGTGGCCGCGGCGGCGCGCTATTCGCGGGTGTTGTGAGGGTGAAGCGGGGAGTGGTCCGCGCGGCTGCGCCGCGCTCAGAGCTTGTGAAAAATTCGAGCGCCGTAGCGAGGGTGTCGCCGGGCGTTCCTGGCAAGGCGCGCTACGTGAAAACAAGGGACTAGTCCGAGGCCAATGACCGCCGTTTTCGCGTAGCGCAACGCCGCCAGGGACGTCTGGCGGCAGCCGCAGTAGGCGCGAGGTTTTTTCACAGGCTCCCAGTGGTGAGTGGCAAGTGGCAGCCTTGCGGGGTTTTGGTGGTTGGCGGCCTTTTGCGCAGCCACCAGCAGGCCCCGGGCGGAGGAGGCTCCAGCCCCCGCGCTCTTTCGCACCGACTTTGCTTCGAAGAGCGTCCGGATGAATCCGGACCCACCACTGCAACTCGCGGACCAGTTCCGTCACCCCGGCGCAGGCCGGGATCCAGAACGCCCTGGCGGCGGAGTCGGGAGAAGCACTGGATTCCGGCCTGCGCCGGAATGACGACAGACAGCGGCTGATCTGGCTCGCCATGAAGAGCGTCCGGATGAATCCGGACCCACATCAGCCTCGACAGCCTGTGGGTCGGCATTCATGCCGACGCTTCTGCAACTCACCACTCACCACGCACCACCTACCGCCTCTCCGAAACACATCGGCCGCCCGGAGGCGGCCGATGGGGTTTCGCTGTCCGACGCGACTTACTTGATCGCGAAGGAATCGAGCGTCTTGCCGGCGGCCAGCGCGTCGCGCAGCCACACCGGGTGCTTGCCGCGACCGCTCCAGGTGTTGTTCGGATTGGCCGTATCGCGGTACTTCGGGGCGACGGGCTTCTTCTCGCTCGGCGCCTTGGCGGCGCGACCGGTGCCGAACAGCTCGTAGATGTCGAAGCCGGCTTCCTTGGCCTGCTGCTCGAGCGTGCGGCGCAACTCGGCGAACTGCTGGCGCTTCAACTGCTCGATGCGGCCCTTGGCATTGTCGATCAGCTTTTCGAGATCGGCGATGGACAGGCCACTGAGATCGATGGACATGGGGGCAAACTCCTTGTGCTTTGACGGGAATTCCCGTGTCCGCATTCTGCGCTCTTGATTATCCGCTGTGGAGTCCCGACAGCCTGGAAAATGTCCTCGGTTTCAAAAATGTTCAGCGCGAAAAGTCCTGTTACATTTGTCCGGTGGTCGATTGCGCCCGCCCAAGTACCGTGCGGACCTCGAGGAGTTCGGGAAAGAAAGTCAATTCCAGTGCACGCTTGAGGAAGGCCACGCCCGAAGAGCCGCCGGTGCCACGGCGATATCCGATGATCCTTTCGACAGTTTTCATGTGGCGGAAGCGCCACAACTGGAAACTCTCCTCGACGTCCACCAGCTGTTCGCACAGGTGATACTGCGTCCAGTGGGCATCCGGGGACTCGTAGATGCGCTGGAACACCGGAATAAGGCGGGCATCGCGCTGGTGTGGCTGGGAGAAATCACGTTCGACCAGCGCCAGCGGGATCGCGTGGCCGGCGCGTGACAGGTGGGCCAGGAACTCGTCGTAGAGACTGGGCGCATGCAGCACGGCTTCCAAGCGCGCGCGCTCGGCCGGGGCGTAATCGAAGACCGGGATCATGTCGGCATTCTTGTTGCCGAGCAAAAATTCGATGATCCGGTATTGCACCGACTGGAAGCCGCTGGCCGGACCGAGGACGTGGCGGAATGCCATGTATTCGCTGGGGGTCAGGGTTTCCAGCACCGCCCATTGTTCGAAGAGTTGGCGCTGGATGTGCTTCACGCGCGCCAGGATCTTCAGGCAAGGGCCGGAATCATCATTGCGCAATCGCGCGATGGCCGCCTCGAGTTCATGGATCACCAGCTTCATCCAGAGCTCGCTGGTCTGGTGCTGGATGATGAACAGCATCTCGTCGTGATGCGGCGGACTCGACAAGGGCTGCTGTGCCGACAGCAGGCGCGGCAGGCACAGGTAGCCGTCGTAGGTCAGGCGATCGCGCAGATCGACGGTGATGCCGCTTTCCAGCGGGCGCCGATTGTCATCGGCCGGCGGGCCACCCGCGCCGCTCACCCCTGGCTCCCCTGGCCCTGGCCCATCAGCTGGCGGACGAATTGGGCGATTTCATCGCGGCTGCCGTTGATCATCATCTGCTGGGTGCGATCGAAGCTGGTCGCAATCGCGACGGCGTAATCGGTACCCACCGCATGGCCTTCCTCGTCCAGCTTGGCGAAGGATTCCGGCTTGCCGACGTACACGATCCGGCTGGCATCGATGAACCCACCCTGTGGCAAGCGCACCCAACGTTGCATGTCGACGCTCCTCCTGCTGCTTCCGGTACCACGCGCAGTCTACGCCCGGCGTAGACTCGGGATTGTCCCGGATGCGTCCGCCACCCCCGTTGGGAGGCGTCTGCCGCATCCCCACCCCTGATCGCGCGGAGCCTGATCCGATGACACACGAGACTGCCCGCTGGCCCAGCCAACCCGGCGAACGCCTGCTCGAACGTGACGACATCGACCGCCTGACCGGCCTGGTCGAACGCTTCGGCGCACCGCCCCTGGGCACGCTGCCGCGCGTGCTGATCGCCATCGACGGCACCGAGGTCACCGAGCACCTGGTGGCCGAGGCGCTGCGCTGGGGCCAGCAATACGAGTGGCGCGCCGAGGTACACCTGCTCTTCGTCCACGACTATCTGGCCAAGGAGGCCGCCGAGCGCTTGCTGCCGGAAGTCGGCATGGCCGAAACGTCTGCCGCACGCGCGCAGCTCGCGGCGGCAGGCGTGCCCCACACGCTGCACATCCTGATGGGCAATCCGGCGCCGCGGATTCTCGAGCGCGCCGCAGAGCTCGATGCCGCGCTGATCCTGATGGGCACCCGTGGTCATGGCGCGCTGGGCAGTGCCCTGCTCGGCTCGGTGGCCCACAAGGTGGTACACGGCGCCGATCGCCCGGTCACGCTGGTCCGTGCCTGAGGTGCGTGGGCGCTTGTCCCTGGCCACTGGCGGTGCCTGCAAGGGGCGGGCAGACGGCCGACGTGCGCGCCGCTGCCGTGCTGCCCGGGACTGACGCCGCCCGATGTTCGCCCGCATCGTTTTCCTGCTGCTGCTCGCACTGAACGCTGCCGCGGCGGCCTGGTGGTACACGCGGCCGCCGGTGAGCATCCCGGCCTTCCGCGCCAGCGAAGAAGGTGTCGCGGCGTTGGTGCTGCTGCAGGAGCGTGATGCCGCGGCCATGAACCAGGCGGCAAGCCTGCTCGCTGCCGACGGCAGTCCTCCCCGGGCCCGCCATTGCAGTTCGCTGGGGCCCTTCGAAGAGCAGCGCGCCCTGCGCGAAGCGATGGCCTTGCTGACCCCGCAGACCCTGCGCATCCAGTTCCAGGAGAGCGCCACCGACATTCCGCGCGGCTACTGGGTATACCTGCCCGCCTTTGCCGATCGCGAATCGGCGCTGCGTTCGGCGCGGCAACTGAATGCCGCCGGCGTCCGCGACTATTACGTGGTGACCGCCGGCGATCACGAGAACACCATTTCGCTGGGTCTGTTCCGCGAGCGCGGCAATGCCTCACGGCGCCAGGCGCAGATCGCCGCGCTGGGTTTCCCGGCGCGGCTCGAAGAGCGCACCGAAGTGCAAAGGCGCTGGTGGCTCGACTTCGAGCGCGCCGACGAAACGCCGCCCGATCTTGCGGGTATTCCGGGAGCCGAGGCCCTGACCTTGCGACCGGTTCCCTGCGGGTGAACGCGCCCGCAGCCGCCGCAGGTCGGGTCGTTCTGCTGCATGGCATCTGGATGCGGCGGGGTGTCACCAGCCGGCTCGCGCAGCGCCTGCGGGCGGCCGGCTATGCGGTGCTCGCACCGGACTACGCCAGCATTCGCGCACCCTTCGAGCAGCACCACGCGGTCATCGATGCGGCGATCGCCGGCGCCGATGGGCCGCTGCATTTCGTCGGGCACAGCCTCGGCGGCGTGCTGGCCCTCGATTACCTGCGCCACCGGCCGGGGCGCCTGCCCGATGCGCGGGTCGTGTGCCTCGGCTCGCCCTTGCTCGGCAGTGCGCTGGCACGCCGCCTTGCAGCGGCCCGACTCGATCGCCTGGGCATGGGTCATGCGCGCGAGATCCTGCTGACCGGGCAGGACCGCTGGGACGGGCCGCAGGCGGTCGGCGTCATTGCCGGCGAACTGTCCTTCGGGCTGAGCCTGATCCTGGGCCGCCTCCCGAAGCCCAATGACGGCACCGTGGCCGTCGCGGAAACCCGGCTGCCGGGCATCAGCGACCACGTGGTCGTGCGCGCCAGCCACACGGCGCTGCTGTTCTCGGCGGCGGCGGCCGAGCTGACCGTGCGCTTCCTGCGCGAGGGGCGATTCGGCACGTAGCGTGGGTTGCGCCGCAGGCGCTACCCGCGCGGGCTTGCCGCGAGCACCCGCGTAGCCCGCCTGCGGCGGTCAACGCGGGCTACGCGGTCACCGCGGGCTACGAGCCGACGTCCTCGCGGACCAGGCGACCGTTGACGAAACGCAGCAGGCGATCGAGGCGATTGCTGCCGCCGTCGTAGAACCACTCCTCGATCTCGACCTCGATCGCCACGGCCTGGTCGTGGGCCATGTGCCGGTAGACGGTCTTGTAGCGCCGGCTGATGTCGTCGGGCTCGCCGCAGCGTTCGCGCACCTCGTAGCGGGTCATGCCCTCGCGGACCAGGTCCTTGCCACAACGCATCGCCTCGGCAGCGTGCCAGGGCAGTGCGAGACCGAGGCACAGCACGATCGCGAATCGGCTCACGAGTCTTCCTCCTTTGCATCGGCGGCGCGCCGCGCCCGGATCAGCGCGGCCAGCACATCGGGAGCGTAGTCGAAGGAATCATAATAGAGCCTGTCCGCCGGCAGGCCGGCAGCGACGAAGCTGCGGCGACCGGCCTCGATCATCGGCGGCGGGCCGCTCATGTAGACATCGAAGCGCTCGAGGCCGGGGAAGTCCTTGAGGACCGCCTCGTGGACCGGCCCCGAGCGATAGTGGTGGCGCTCGAGGGGGTCGGCTTCGCTGAGCACGGGCGTGTAGCGGATCAGCGGATGTTCCTCGACCCAGCGCCGGCACAGCGCATCGAGATAGAGGTCGGCCACGTGACGGACCCCCCAGTACAGGTGCATGGGGCGCGTCGAGCCCTGCACCAGCCAGTGCTCGACCAGGGCCTTGATCGGCGCAAAACCGGTGCCGCCGGCGACCAGCAGGATCGGCCGGTCACCGCCCTCGCGCGGCACGAAGGTGCCGAGCGGCGCCTCGATGCGCAGCACCTTGCCGACGGCCAGTTCGTCGAAGACGTATTGGGTGAAGCCGCCGCCACTGACACGGCGGACGTGCAGGTGCAGGACGTCGCCATCGCCGGGACGGTTGGCAATCGAGAAGGCCCGGCGTTTGCCCTCCGGCAGCAGGATGTCGAGGTACTGGCCCGGCAGCCAGCGCAGCGCCTCGCCGCGGCCCGGGCGCAGTTCCAGTTCGACCACATCCGCGCACAGCAGGCGCTTGGCCACGAGCTTGACCGCGAGCTGGCGGATCGGGATGCCGGCCACGGCCTCGACTTCGCGGATCGCCACCGTCAGGTCGCTGGCCGGCACCGCCTGGCACAGCAGCGCCTCCCCAGCCTCACGCTCGGCGGCGCTCAGGGCTTCGGGCGGATTGAAGGGGTACTCGACCACGCCCTCCACGAGCCTGCCCTTGCAGCTCCCGCAATTGCCCGAGAGACAACTGTAGGGCAAGGCCAGCCCGGCACGGCGGGCGGCGGCGAGCACGGTCTCACCGGGTTCGACCGCAAAGGAACGACCACTGCCGGCGAGTTGGACGCGGTGGGGAGGGTTGTTGGCCATCGGCAGATGATCGGCCGCGCGGTGCGGAGGGGTCGTGAGGGTCTTTGACGGCGGTAAGTGGTGAGTGGTGAGTGGTAAGTAAGAGCCCGCTACTTGTTTCAGCGCCGTTCTCACCGAACATGCGCCCCGATTTGATTGCCGTCGTAGAAGGGGCATGGGAAAGGGGGCAGGGGGTTGATCGAGCGGCACGAGCCGACCGCGACTCGAACCTGATCCCCTGCCCCCCGCCCCTTGCCCCCAGTCCAGTGTTCGATGCGCGAATAAGCGCA
>JANJUH010000269.1 GCA_024710675.1 Lysobacterales bacterium | reverse complement strand
CGGCCATGTCGTCGAGCCGAGGGGGAATCAATGGTTGACCGCGAAAGACGGAAGGCCCCGCCGCCGCCCAGTCGCGTGCTCGAGCGCTTGCTCAATCCGGCGCAGATCGACACCCTGCGCAGCCTCGAGACTTTTGGCTGGGAGCTGAAGTTCGTGCGCAAGCCGGCCTTCGGGGACCCGATCCCGGTGATTTTCGACGGTAGCCGGCAGCATTACGCCATCCTCGAAAAAGACGGCAGCCTCAACGAGAATCCGCCGTTCAAGATCCGTCCGCGCTGAGGCTCTCCCTGAACAGCGTCCGTTGCCAGCGAACCAGAACAGCCATGCAGCCAAAACGCGAACGACGCAAGACTGACCCCTCCGTCACCACCGAGATGGAAAAGCAGCTCAACCCGGCGCAGCTCGAGAGCTGGCGGATGATGCAGACCTTCGGCTGGCAGTTGCGCTTCGTCCGTCGTCCCCTGTTCCAGCAGCCGGTCGCCGTGATCGTGAACAAGGCGGGCGAGTTGCACGCGGTCATCGAAGAAGACGGCAAGGTCAACGACAAGCCGGACTTCAAGATTCGATGAGGCGCACGGCGCGCCTCGCGCGAGCGCGCATCCAGGCGAGCAGCGCGTAGCATCCGGCGCATGGACCACAGCCACAGCCTCCCCTACCTGCGGGAAATCGTTGTTTTCCTTGTCGCGGCGGGCATCATCGTCCCGCTGCTGCACCGTTTCCGCATCAGTCCGGTACTCGGATACCTGCTCGTCGGCGGGCTGATCGGTCCTTTTGGCCTCGGCCTGCTGGCCGACGCCCACCCCTGGGTGGCGAACCTCGTCATCGCTGAACTCGACGGCGTCACCCGTCTCGCCGAACTCGGCGTGATCTTCCTGCTCTTCGTGATCGGCCTCGAGCTGTCCTTCGAGCGCCTGTGGGCGATGCGCCGCTACGTCTTCGGTCTCGGCAGCCTGCAGATCCTGATCAGCGGCGTCGTCATCGGCCTGATCGCTTCCGGCTTCGGCAATTCGGCGGCGAGTTCGGCCATCCTCGGCGCCTGCCTGGCGCTCTCCTCGACCGCCATCGTCATGCAACTGCTGGCCGAGCGCCATGCCCTCGGCACCACGCTCGGGCGTTCGAGCTTCTCGATCCTGCTGATGCAGGACCTGGCGGTCGTGCCGATCCTCTTCCTGGTCGGCGTGCTCGGCGCCAAGGCGGGCGGTTCGATCGGACTCTCGCTCGCCGGCGCCCTCGCCAAGGCGGCCGGCGTGATCGTCGGCATCTACCTGCTCGGCCGCGTCGTGCTGCGCCCGCTGCTGCGCCAGGTCGCGCGCACGCGCAGTCCCGAGATGTTCATGGCCGCGATCCTGCTGATCGCGATGGGCACGTCCGCCCTGACCGGCGCCGCCGGCCTGTCGATGGCGCTCGGCGCCTTCCTCGCCGGCCTGCTGCTGGCGGAAACCGAATACCGCCACCGCGTCGAGGTCGACATCGAGCCCTTCAAGGGCCTGCTGCTCGGCCTGTTCTTCATGAGTGTGGGCATGGGCATCGACTACCGGGTGCTCGGCACCGACGCCTTCTGGATCCTGGGCTCGGTGGCCGGTCTCTTCGTCATCAAGTCACTGATCACGGCAGTGCTGTGCGTGGCCTTCGGCCTGCCCCGCCATGTCGCTGTCGAGGCCGGCCTGCTGCTCGGCCAGGGAGGCGAGTTCGCCTTCGTGGTGATCGGCCTGGCCGTCACCATGGGCGTCATCGACGGCGATGTCGCGCGCTTCATGCTGATCGTCGCCGGCCTGAGCATGCTGATCACGCCGCTGGTGGCCCAGATCGGGCAGCGCCTGGCGCGGAAACTGGACCGCAGCGCGGGCAACGGCAGCGCCGACTTGCACTTCGAAGGTGCCGACGACCTCGAAGGACACGTCATCATTGCCGGCTTCGGCCGCGTCGGCCGGGCCATGGCACGCATCCTCGATGCCGAGCAGCGTCCCTGGCTGGCTTTCGATCTCGACGTCGAGAACGTCACCCGAGCGCGCCGCCAGGGCTTGCCGGTGTACTTCGGCGATTCCGCACGCATGGAGATGCTCGAACGCGCCCGGATCGACCAGGCCCTGGCCGTGGTCGTGACCACCGATGACCGGACCGCCGCCGACCACATCGTCAGCGGCGTCCGTGCGCATGTCGGCGGCCTGCCGATCTATGCCCGAGCCCGCGACCGCGAACACGCCCGGCAACTGCTCGCCGACGGCGCCACCGATGTGGTCCCGGAGACCGTCGAGGCCAGCCTGCAACTGGCAGCGCGCGTGCTCGAAGGCCTGGGCACACCGAATGAGGCCGTGACCGAGCGCATCACCCGCGAGCGCGAACTCGAACTCGGCCCGCTGCGGAAGAGCACATGAGCGCGATCGATGCGCTGTCGGTCCTCGGCGCCGAGGGTGCCTTCGCTGCCGAACCCGGCTTCCAGCCGCGCGAGTCGCAGCAGGCGATGGCCGCGGCCATTGAACAGGCGCTCGCCGAGTGCAGCACGCTGGTCGTCGAGGCCGGCACCGGCACCGGCAAGACCTTTGCCTACCTCGTCCCGGCCCTGCTGCACCAGCGCCGCGTGATCGTTTCCACCGGCACCAAGACCCTGCAGGACCAGCTCTACCACCGCGACCTGCCGCGCGTCTGCAAGGCCCTGCGCATCAACCCGAAGAAGGCCCTGCTCAAGGGCCGCGCCAACTACCTGTGCCTGCACCGGCTGGAGCTCTCCGAAGAACAGGCGCGACTGGCCAGCCGCGAGGCCGTGCGCGACCTGGCCGCGGTGCGCAGTTGGGCGACGATCACCCGCAGCGGCGATCGCATGGAACTCGACAGCGTGCCCGAGGATTCCAGCGTCTGGCCCTGGGTGACCTCGACCGCCGACAACTGCCTGGGCAGCGATTGCCCGCACTACGAGGACTGCTTCGTGGTCAAGGCACGGCGGCGTGCGCAGGATGCCGACATCGTCGTCGTCAACCACCACCTGCTGTGCGCCGACCTCGCGATCAAACGCGAGGGCTTCGGCGAGATCCTGCCGGGCGCGGAGGCCTTCGTGCTCGACGAGGCGCACCAGATCGCCGAAGTCGCCAGCCAGTTCTTCACCACCTCGCTGAGCTACCGCCAGCTCGTCGAACTCTGTCGCGACACGCTGACCGAGGCCGCCACCCAGCCCGGCGCACTGGCGCTGCTGCGCGCGCCGGTCGCCGAACTCGAATTGCGCAATCGCGAGTTCCGTCTGGCGCTGGACACGCTACCGATCAAGGGCCCGTGGTCGGCGGCGGCCGATCACCCACCGGTCGCCCCCGCCGGCGCCGCACTCGAGGCCGCCTTGACCGCCTTGATCGAGGCACTGGAGGCCCAGGCCGAACGCAGCGCCGGCCTCGAAAGCTGCCGTGCGCGCGCCGCCGATGCCTTGCTGCGCATGGGCATGGTCACCGGCAATGCCACGCCCGACACGGTGTGCTGGTACGAGCTGTTCCAGCGCGGCTACTCGCT
>JANJUH010000147.1 GCA_024710675.1 Lysobacterales bacterium | reverse complement strand
CATCGAGAACGCGGCGCAGTTGGCGCGCCAGGCCGCACCCTGGTCGGCCGCGGACGCCGCCGATTTGCGCGAGGCAGCCATCGTCCTGCTCGACCGTGTCGAGGATGGTTCCGGCCACCCGGCAGTCGACGAGGCACTGGCGCGGGTGGAGAGCAGCTACGAGGCCCACAAGGTCGGGTTGTTGGCCGCCACCGCCGACGGGCGCATCGACATCGGCGAAGCCGACGAGCGCCTGCAGAAGGCCAGCGAGCTCAGGCGGGCGCTGCAGCAGATCGCCAAGGCGGCTCGCGGACTGGCGCATCCGGCAGGCGCGGCAGGGCAGGGCTCCGCCTGATGGCTAGACTCCCCGGCTTTGCCCCTACAGCGCCACCGATGAAGAAAGCTCCGCCACAGCAGGGCAGCCTGTTCGATGGGCCCTCGCGACCCTCGGCTGGCGAGATGCTGCGCATCGATCGCAGCCGCGACCGCCTGGGGCCGCAACAGCGCGCCTTCAACCGCCTGACCGAGCAACTGGACGACCTGCGCGCGGCCCTGCCGCGTTGGGACGAAGCCGGACTACGCCTGCGCGAGCGCCTGCTCACGGAGCACATGCCGCTGGAGCGTGAGAGCCACGCGGTCATGCGCGAGATGGCGGTCGCCATCGACGCACTCCTGATCTCCCCGAGTGGGCGCAAGCTCAGCAAGCGGCGACACCACGGCCTGCAATGGTTGCTGCTGATGGCCTGCAAAGCGCTGTTGGCGCCGGAGGTGTCCGCTGCGCCCGATGCCGAGCTCGAAGGCATCCACGATCGTCATGCACCGCTCAGCCTCGCCGAGCAGAAGGCACGCGAGACAGCGCGTCGCTACGCGATGTTGTCCGATCTGGTTGAAGCAGTGCTCGACGAGGAGCTCCCCGATCGCGAACTCGATGCCGAGGAACTCGATGCGCTGAAGGCGCGGGTGGACGAGCGCCTGGCGGCCAGGGACGCGGCCGAGCAGGAGGCTTCGGCCCGTGAGGAGGCGCAGCGGCAAGCCAGGCGGCCTGGCGCGCGCAAGCGCGCGGAAGCCGCCCAGCAGCGCAAGGAGGCGGCCGCCGCCGAAATCCAGCAATCGGTGCGCGAGATCTACCGCAAGCTGGCGGCCAGCCTGCATCCGGATCGCGAACCGGATGCGGTCGAACGCGAGCGCAAGACCGGCTTGATGCAGCGGCTGAATGCGGCCTATGAGGCCGATGACCTGCTGACCCTGCTGACCCTGCAGATCGAGTTGGAACAGATCGATGGCGCGCGCTTGGCGGGCCTGCCGGAACAACGACTCGCCCATTACAACGCCGTGCTGCGCGAACAGGCGCAGGCGCTGCGCGCCGAGATCGACGGCCGCCGCGCAGAGCTGGCGGCGCTGGTGGGTGCCGAGCCTGGCGAGCGGATTTTCGAAGTGCGCGACTTCGACCTGGTGCTGAACCGGCGCCTGAGTGAACTGCGACAGCAGATGGCGCGTCACCGCAGCGTGGTGACAGCCCTCGCCGATCCGACCGCGTGCAAGCCGCTGCTCGACGAGATCGCCCGCGAGTGCGAGCAAGCGTGTCGGCGTGAGTTCGAGGAACAGGCGCAGTATGCGGTCCGTTTCCGATCCGGGTCTTCCGATGGGGTGTATGGCTTCGACTGGTCGGAGGAGGATCCCTGGCCCGGATCAGCGCCACCCCGCCAGCGCAAGCGCCCTCGTCGTTGAGTCTCCAGCCACATTGCCCGTGACACACTGCAGGTCCCTGTCGATACGCCTGTTGCCCACCCAGCCATGGATCCGCTGACCCAGGGCCTGCTCGGCGCCGTCGCCGCCCAGGCCGTGTTTGGCCGCCGCCTGCCGCGCCACGCAGCGGCAATCGGCGCGCTGTCCGGCATGGCGCCGGATCTGGATGTGCTGATCGCCTCGGCCAGTGATCCCCTGGTGGCCTGGGTCTACCACCGCCACTTCACGCACGCGCTGGCCTTCATCCCCGTCGGCGCGGCGCTGGCGGCGCTGCCCTGGTTGCTGTTGGCGTCGATGCGCCGACAATGGCGACTATTGTTGGGCGCCAGCCTGGTCGCCTATGCCACCCACGCGCCGCTGGATGCGCTGACCAGCTACGGCACCCAGCTCTTCTGGCCCTTCAGCGACTACCGCGTCGCGCTCGACTGGATGCCGATCATCGATCTCGTGTTCACACCGATCCTCTTGCTCGGTCTGGTGCTGGCGCTCTCGCGGGCCAGTCCGCAACCCGCCCGCGCCGCGCTGGCACTGGCATTGGCCTACATCGGCTTCGGCGCCTGGCAGCACGGCACTGCAATCGACGCGCAGCAGCAGCTCGCACACGCGCGCGGGCACACCATCGAGCGCGGACGGGTGATGGCGCTGCCCGGCAGTCTTGTGGTCTGGCGCAGCCTGTATCTCGCCGACGGGCAACTGCATGCCGATGGCGTGCGCGTGCCCTGGCGCGGAGCGGTCGAGGTGCAGCCGGGGGCCAGCCGGCCGCTGGCCGGGCCGCCTGTGGGCGAGGGTTCGGTGGCCGATCGCGCGCGTGAAGCCTGGGCTGTTTTCGCGTGGTTCGCGCAAGGCGACGTCGTCGAGGTGGCGCCCGGGGTCTACGGCGATGCCCGCTACTCGCTGGACCCTGCCGGTTTCGCGCCCTTGTGGGGCCTCGGGATCGCCGCCGACAACGGCGCGGCCTACGCCTGGGATCCGCCGACGGCGCGCGATCTGCGCACGGTGCGCGAGTTGTGGCGGCTGAAGACCGATGGCGATCCGCGTTACCGGCCGCTGGAGACCGGGCTTGCGCGCTGATCACGCCGTGCTGGCCTGCCTGTGGCTGGCCGCGAGTGCGACGGTTGCGGCCGATGGCCTGAAACCGGGCCAGTTTCGCTACACCCCGGAGCTGGTCGAGAGCAGCACGCTGGTGGCCATCGTCAGCCTGCCCCGGCAGCGCCTGCACCTGTACCGCGGTGGCGTGCGCATCGCGATCAGCACGGTGACCACCGGGCGCCCGGGCTATGAGACGCCGCCCGGCGCCTACACGATCCTGCAGAAGCGCCGCGAGCACTATTCGAACCTCTACGACGACGCGCCGATGCCCTTCATGCAGCGCCTGACCTGGGATGGCGTGGCCCTGCACGGCGGCGTGATCCGCGCCACGCCGTCCTCGCACGGCTGCGTGCGCCTGCCCGAGGACTTCGCGGCCAAGCTCTACGAGCTGACCACCTTCGACACGCGAGTCCTGATCACTGATGGGGTGATACCCATGGCGGGGCTGGTCGAACCCGGCTTCCTGGCGCCAGTCAACGCCCAAGGCGATCCGTTGGCAGCGGTCGTGGTAGGCCCGGGCGAGTTCCAGTGGATGCCAGGGCGCAGCACGGAGGGGCCGGTGCTCGTCGTTGCCAGCAGCCGGGACACCACTGTGGCGGTGCTGCGCGGCGGCATCGAGATTGGTCGCGCGCGGATGGCGGCGGTGCCCGGACTGCGCTTCGGCCTGCAGGCCTTCGAGCTGCGCGCGGCGGCGGGCGATCCGCTGCCGCACTGGGCACGCATCACTCTGCCCGGCGTTGAAGCGGCAGAGGCCACCGGCACCCTCGAATTGCCCCGCGCCTTCATGAGCGCCCTGGTCGATAGCCTCGCACCCGGCGCACGCCTGATCCTCACCGACGAAGCGCTCGACGCCGTCGATGCCGGACCCTTCGAACCGGGCGACTTGCCCACCGAACCGCCTTGTGACGGTTGATGACGGCGCCGGTCCGGTTCAGATCGGCCTAGCGGGCGCGGTGATACCGTGCGCCGTATGAGAACGATCGCCTGCGCTGCCCTCGCCCTCGTCTGCTTCCACCCATACGCCCACGCGCTACCGCTGGCCGACCGGCTGGCGCGCCTCGCCGACGATGCCGATCCCAGGGTCCTGAGCCTGGCCGCACGCGCGTTGGAGTGCGCCGAGCGCCACGGTGAAGCCGAGTCGGTCGAACGTCTCGCGGTGATCGACTACTCCAGGCCCTCGACCGAGCCGCGCCTGTGGGTCTTCGACCTCAGCGACTACACGCTGGCCTTCCGCGAACACGTCGCCCATGGCCGTGGCAGTGGCGCCAACCTCGCCGAGCGCTTCTCCAACATCGAAGGCAGCCACCAGACCAGCCTGGGCCTGTTCCGCACCGCCGAGACCTACGTCGGCGGCAATGGCTACTCGCTGCGCATGGACGGCCTCGAACCCGGCATCAACGACCGCGCCCGCCAGCGCGCGATCGTCATGCACGGCGCCGACTACGTGAACCCGGCGATCGCCGAACGCCAAGGCCGCCTGGGCCGCAGCTTCGGCTGTCCGGCAGTCCGCCGCGGCGTCGCCAAGCCGATGATCGACAGCCTCGCCGGCGGCCAGTTGCTGTTCGCCTATTACCCGGATCCCGACTGGCTCGCGTCATCGCCCTTCCTGGCGTGCGAGAGCGTGGCACCGGGGCCGGGCGTGGCTACCGCAGGTCCTTGACCGGCTGGTGCGATCGCGCCCGGAGGGCGCTCCTACAATCTCGCCGCCGTAGGAGCGCCCTCTGGGCGCGAAAGCGCTTGTCGCATGATCGAATCGCGCCCAAGGGCGCTCCTACACGTCTCCGTCCGCAGCCCAGCCTTCCCCGCTGCCGCGGTGGTACACCTTGTCGCCGTCCAGCACCGCACCGGCCGGGTAGGCCGCCTCGCCCTTCAGCTCGTAGTAGATCGGGCCGAAATCGGGATCGACCGTGGCCCGGAACAGCGCCTCGAAACTGTCGATGACGAAATAGGTCTTCTGGTAGGTGTCGATGCGGTAGCGCGTGCGCATCACCCGGCGTACGTCGAAGCCGATCCGGTTCGGCGCCGGGCTCTCCAGCGCGTAGATGCTCTCGCCCTTGCTGGAAACGATGCCCGCGCCGTAGATGCGCAAGCCTTCGGGCGTGTGCACCAGCCCGAACTCCACCGTGTACCAGTACAGCCGCGTCAACTCGGTCAGCGGCTCGTTGCCGTTGCGCGCGGCCTTGAGGCCAGCCTCGCGATAGGCCTGCATGTAGTCGGCGAAGGTCGTCAAGAGCAGCAGCGGCAGGTGGCCGAAGAGGTCGTGGAAGAGATCGGGCTCGCTGATGTAGTCGATTTGCTCCGGCTTGCGGATCCACCAGGTCACCGGGAAGCGGCGGTTGGCGAGATGCTCGAAGAAGGTCAGCTCCGGCAACAGCCCCTCGACGCCGATCAGCGTCCAGCCGGTGGCGGCCTTCAGGACCGCGTTGAGGTCGGAAAAGCGCGGGATGCGGTCCGGGCTCATGCCCAGGCGCTCGATGCCCTCGAAGAACTCGGGGCACGCTCGACCGGGCAGCAGTGCCATCTGCCGCTCGAACAAGGTGGCCCAGGTCTGGTGCTCCTCCGGGCCGTAATCGTCCCAGGGCTGCTCGACGACGGCCGTGGTGTACACGGGCACGTAGCCCTTGTCGGTCAACTGGTGCTCGATCCGGCGTGGCGCGTCCATGGAGTCCTCCCGAAACCCGTCCGTGCTGCAATCAAGATAGCGCGTCTGGGCAAAGGCGGCGTTTCCCCTGGATCAACGCCGTGTGCGCTTGCGGTTCCAGGCCGAGACATAGAGCTCGACGGTGGCGAGGTCCTGCATCGGGTATTCGAGGATCTCCGGCGTGTACTCGATGATCGGCTCGGTGCGGATGGCCACGCGCCAGGGCTCGAAGTCGTGGGTACGCAGCTCCTGCTCGAAGCTCGTGACCGTGATCCGGTTGAGCTCGGTGTACCACTGCCAGTACTCCTCGCGACTCGCCACATGGCCAGCGCGATCGATGCGCCGGGGTTCGGTCGACAGCACGAACTCGCGCAGGGCTTCGGGCGATTTCTTCAGGTGGAAGAAGGGCTCGTCGGAGAACTCGCCGAGGTGGTGGCCGAAGTTCGAATAGAACAGGCCGGGATGGACGAAGAACAGGCCATCGGGGCGCAGCACGCGCTTGATTTCGCGCAGCGCCTGGCGATGGCCGCCGGCGATGTGCTCGAGCGAGCCCCAGGAAACGACGACGTCGAAACTGTCGTCGGCGAAGGGCAGGAAGTTGGCATCGGCATCGACGAACTCGAGCCCTTCGGGCCACGGATCCATCGGGATGCCTTCGGCCGCGGCCACTTCAGCCAGGCGCGCATAACCGCCGAAGGGATCGGCGCCGACCAGTCTCTCGGGCCGGTAGCGCAGGTACAGGCCGAGGTCGGTGATGCCATCGCCGCAGCCCACGTCGAGCACGCGCCCGCGCAGGAGTTCCGAGTCCTTCAGCAGGTAGCTGCCGATGGTCGCCGCGGCGTGGTCGAAGTGGCGGAAGAACCAGTCGGCGTGACCGCGTCGCCAGGACAGGCGGGCCGGATCGGGATCGCCGGCCAATACGGCGCGGGCCAGTGCAAAGCCGTTGCCGGCCGGGCATCCGTCGAGTTCGCGGGCCGCTTCCGCCGCCACCGGGTCCACCCCGTCCTTGGCCCAGACGCGCGCCTGCACATGCACGGTGCCCGCAGGCAGCGTGCCGGCCGGCGAGGTGAAGGTCAGTCGATAACGTCCACGCGGCAGCCACGCCGCCGCGGCGCCGTCCTCGTGGGCGTGGCGCAAGCCGAGGCGGGTGCCGTCCGCGGCCGCCAGCACCAGTGCCGCGTCGACATCGAAGAGTAGCCGCGCAGCCACTGCGAACTCGACGACGATGGCCAGCGGCGCATCGGCGGCCGGTGCGGCCGGGTTGAGCTCGAGGCGCAGGATCTCGATCGCGGACATGGGCGCACTCCGGGTGGGCTGGGCGGGGACTTGGAACGCCGGCGGCTCGCAAGGTTCCGACTACCGCCCGGTCGGCTCATGCTTGCCGCTGTCACAGGCATGGGTTATACAACGGGGCTGCATTGCGGCCGGCTCCATTTGTTTGCATTCCGGCCGCCCATCGAGGAGGACATGGATGGCGACGACCAAGGCAAAATCGAAGGCCGCCACTGCGACGAGCGCTGCCGCGCCCGCCGCGCGCAAGAATGGCACGGCGCAAGCGGGCAGCCGCCCCGCCGCCGGCAAGATGGGGACGATCAGCGTCGCCGACCTGCCACTGCCCGAGGGCTACGTGCCGCGCCTCGACCTGCCCAAGGGCTATCGCCCGAGCGCCGACGAGGAGTACATGTCGGCGCGCCAGCTCGAGTACTTCCGGCGCAAGCTGCTGGTGTGGCGCCACGAGCTGATCGAGGAGTCCCAGCAGACCATCGAGAACCTGCGCGACGAAGTACGCGACGTCGGTGATGAGGCCGAGCGCGCCACGCGCGAGACCGAGAACTCGCTGGAGCTGCGCACGCGCGACCGCTACCGCAAGCTGATCGGCAAGATCGACAAGGCGATCAAGCGCATCGACGACGGCCGCTACGGCTACTGCGAAGAGACCGACGAGGAGATCGGCATCGAGCGCCTCGACGCGCGCCCGATCGCCACTTTGTGCCTCGACGCGCAGGAGCGTTGGGAACACCGCCAGCGGCAGATGGGCGATTGACCCCGAGCGGCGC
>JANJUH010000069.1 GCA_024710675.1 Lysobacterales bacterium | reverse complement strand
GCCTGCAGGCCTGGCTGTTCCGCCTGCTGCCGCTCGACAAGCAGCTTTGAGTCTTGCGCTCTCCGCCCGGCGGCGCCGTGGGTCCGGATTCATCCGGACGCTCCTCCTGCCACTGCACCCTTTGGCGACCGGCGGCGGCCCACGGGGATTCGCGATAGATTCGCGGGGCGCCAGTCCGGCGCATCGACCGGAGGATCCCCACCATGAGCATGGCCAGTGAATTCCGCGATTTCGCGATGCGCGGCAACGTCGTCGACCTTGCCGTCGGCGTCATCATCGGCGGCGCCTTCGGCAAGATCGTCGGCGCCCTCGTCGACAAGGTGATGATGCCGCCGCTCGGTCTCTTGCTCGGAGGCATCGACTTCGCGGACAAGAAGCTGGTGCTGTCGCAGGCGGTGATGGAGGCCGACAAGATCGTCAAGCCGGAAGTGGCGATCGGCTACGGCGAATTCATCAACACGATGATCCAGTTCATCATCGTCGCCTGGGCGCTGTTCCTGGTGATCAAGGCGATGAACCGGATGAAGAAGAAGGAAGAAGCCGCCCCCGCCGCACCACCGCCGACGCCCGAAGACATCGCGCTGCTGCGCGAGATCCGCGACCTGTTGAAAAAGTAGCGCGGCGTGGTGCGTGGTGGGTCGCACCGACGGACGCTGCGGCGTCACCGCCGGTGCGGTTCACTGCGTTCACCGGCACCCTGCGTGGTGCATCGAGGTGACGGGCGGGCGCGTAGGGTGTGGTGAGCGCCAGCGCACCGCACCGGCCTTGAAGCGGGAAGCCCCCGCCGATGGTGCGCTCGGCTCGCGCCCTGCGCACCATCGGCGAATGGCGCCGACTCAGTTCGCCGCCGGCGCCTGGCCCTTGAGGTGCGTGTCGAGGAAGGCGAGCACCGCCTCGTAGCCCTTGCGCTCGTTCTCGCGCTTGACGAAGCCGTGGCCCTCGTCGGGGAAGACGATGTACTCGACCGGCACGCCGTTGGCCTTGGCCGCCGCGACGATCTCGTCGGACTCGACCTGCAGCACGCGCGGGTCGTTGGCGCCCTGCAGCACCATCATCGGCTTGGTGATGTTCTTCGCGTGGAACAGCGGGCTGATGCGCATCAGCCGTTCCTTGTCGGTGACCGGATCACCGAGCTCGGCATACAGCGCCTGGCGCTGCGCTTCCCACCAGGGCGGGATGCTCTCGAGCGTGCGCAGCCAGTTGGTGACGCCGAAGATGTTGACGCCGACGGCGAAGGCATCCGGGCGGAAGGTCAGGGCCGCTGCGGTCATGTAGCCGCCGTAGCTGCCGCCGATGATGCCGATGCGCTCGGGATCGATCTTGCCGGTGGCCGCCAGCATCTTCTTGCTCTCGACGACGTCGTCGAGATCGGCTTCGCCGTGCTTGCGGTCGTCGGCCGCGAAGAAGGTCTTGCCGTAACCCGAGCTGCCACGGTTGTTGATCGCGTAGACCGCGTAGCCGTGGTTGACGAGGTACTGGATCAGCGCCGAATAGTTCAGGCGCGACTGTCCGCCGGGGCCGCCGTGCACCCACACCATCGCCGGCACCTTGGCCTCGGCACTGGCGCCATGCGGCATGTACAGGACGCCGGGGATCTCGAGGCCGTCGTAGCTGTTGAAGCGCACCACCTCGCCCTCGACGAGATCATCCGGATTGATCGCCGGGTTCAACGAGGACACCAGTTGCTGCGCCTGGCCGCCGAGTTCCGCGGTCCACAGCGAGCCCGGGCTCTTGCTCGAGGCGACGTAGAAGGCCAGGCGCTGGCCGTCCTTGGAGAAGTCGACACCGGTGATGTCGCCGGCCGGCACGCTCGGCAGCGCAATCTTCTCGCCGCTGGCGAGATCGATCAGCGTCAGCTCGGTGCGCGCGTCGGCGTTGACGTAGACCAGCAGGCGCGAGTCGTCCGGCGTGTAAACGGCGTTGACGACGTCCCAGTTGGTCTCGAAGACCACCGTGCTCTCGCCGGTCGCGGGATTCATCTTCAGCAGGCGGCTGAACTCGCCCTCCTTGTTGCTGGTGTAGAGCAGCTCACCATCCGGGGCAAAGGCCACGGCCTCGTTGCTGACCACGCCCTCGTGCGCGGTGAGGTTCTTCACCTCCTTGGTCTCGCGATCGAAGAGCAGGATGTCCGAATCGCTGGTGGTGTTGACCTTGCCGAGGGCGATGTAACGCTTGTCGCGGCTGATCGCGCTCGGGAACACGCCGAGCTCGTTCTGGAAGATCAGCGTGCGCGCGTAGCCATCGACCGCGTATTCGTAGATGTCGAAATAGCGCTCGTCGCGCTCGTTGGTCATCACGAAGAAGCTCTGCTCGTCGTCGGCCCAGCCGCCGAAGCTGGCCTTGCACTTTTCGCAGGGGGTCAGGTCGCGGGTGCTGCCGTCGAGCTCACGCACGTAGACGTGGTTGAGCTCGTTGCCGCCCTGGTCGGCGGTGTAGAGCACGCGGCCATCGTTCGGAAAATAGTCGACGCCGAAGTGCGCGTCGGTGGTGGAGTTCGTCAGCGCCACCGCTTCGCCGCCCGTGACCGGGATCTCGTAGAGATTGAACACACCGGTGGCATTGGAGGCGAACAGCACCTTGCTGCCGTCCGGCGAGAGATCCGCACCGGTCAGGCGCAGGTTCGACAGCAGGGTGTCGATGTCGTAACGCTTGATCTCGCGCTGCGCGGGCTGCGCAGACTCGGTGCTCGCTGTGGGCGCGGACGCCGGAGGTGTGGAATCCGAACAGCCGGCGAGGGCGAGCGCAAGAGCAAGCGGCAACAGGGCGGGTAGCGTGCGCATGACAGGTTCCGACGGTCTGGGAAACGTGGAGTCTGCGTGACGAGACCGCCAAGCGGCATGTGCCCAAAGGCACGCCCCTCCCACTCTTGCTAGTCTTGCGGCCCATTTTCCCCATGAGGCCAGCCGCCATGTCCGAAACCACGCCCCAGGTGGTGCGCTTCCACTACACCGTCAGCGAGGTCGGCCAGCCGCCCACCGAATCATCGCGCGACGGCGAGCCGCTGGCGGTACTGCTCGGCACCGGCAGCCTGATCCCGGGCATGGAGCAGGCCCTGGTCGGCCGCGCCGCCGGCGATCGCTTCGAGGTCACGGTGCCTTGCGACCAGGCCTACGGCCCGCGTGACGAGGCACTGACCCAGCGCATCCCGAAGAAGTACTTCCCGCACCCGGATCACATCAAGGCCGGCCAGACCACCGTGCTGCAGACCCGCCAGGGCCCGCGCCCGGTGAAGGTGGTGAAGGTCGGCATGAGCGTGGTCGACGTGGACTTGAACCACCCGATGGCCGGCAAGGACCTGCACTTCGACCTCGAAGTCGTGGAAGTGCGCGACGCGACGGCCGAAGAAATCGACCACGGCCACGTGCACGGCGAGGGTGGGCATCACCATTGAGGTGTGGGAGCGCCCTTGGGCGCGATCGGGCTCAACCGTAGGAGCGCCCTTGGGCGCGATGAAGTCTTGCGTCGAGGCCATTCGCGCGCAGAGCGCGCTCCTACAGGGCTGGCGGCGAGGCCTTTCGCGCGCAGATCGCGCTGCTACGCCGGCGGCAGGTGCCCTTCAAGCACTCCGCCGGCAATCGTCCTCGACGGCAGCGATCGCGGCGTGCAGGCTCTCGATCGCGGCCGAGTAGCCCATCAGCCGCTCCGCGGCCCGATCGGCGAGGAAGGCCGGGACCTTCCCGCCGTCGAGCAGCGTCCGCAGAAGGGCTCGCTGGGACTCGTCGAAGCGGGGATCTTCGAAGAGATCGGCGAGCGCGCAGATCACGGCGGCGAGCGGTCCCGCGTTGGGGGACGAGAGCGCAAATGCCAGTTCGTGGGGAGTCGAAGACATCACCGTGATCCGATCGGAGCCCGTGGGGAGGCGGACTCACGGACAGGAGCAGTGCAGGATTAGTGCCAACCGCATCACAGTAGCCCGGAAGTCCGCGGAAAGAAGTGTGACCGGCTCCTCGGACGCGCGTCCGGACGCGCTGGCGGTGGGCGCTGATAGACTCGGGCCATGTCGCGTACCCACGATGTCCTGATCCTCGGCGCCGGCGTGATCGGCCTGTCCTGCGGGCTG
>JANJUH010000103.1 GCA_024710675.1 Lysobacterales bacterium | reverse complement strand
GTTCGTGCGCAACCGCGATGTGCTCGACGGCATGGAGACTGGCCTGGCCCGCCTCGGCGCCGCAGCACTCCGGATTTACCACGCACTGCGCCGCAACACCCGCTCGGGCAGCCGCCGCAACATCGCGGCGCACTACGACCTCGGCAACGAGTTCTTCAGTCTCTTCCTCGACGAGAGCCTGATGTACTCGAGCGCGATCTACATTGATCCCTCGGATACCCTGGAAGCCGCGCAACATCGTCGCCTCGAGCGGATTTGCCGCAAGCTCGACCTGAAGCCCGGCGAGAGACTGGTCGAGATCGGCACCGGCTGGGGTGGCTTCGCGGTACACGCGGCGCGCCACCACGGCGTGCATGTGACCACCACGACCATATCGCGCAAGCAGTACGAACTGGCACGCGAACGCGTGGCCGCCGCCGGCCTGTCGGATCGCGTGGAGGTGCTGCTCGAGGACTATCGCGACCTCGCGGGCCGCTACGACAAGCTGGTGTCGATCGAGATGATCGAGGCGATCGGCCACGAGTACCTCGACACCTATTTCGGCAAGGTCTCGGACCTGCTGGCACCGCACGGCCTCGGGCTGATCCAGGCGATCACGATCGAGGACCACCGCTACCAGCGCGCGCTGAAGGACGTGGACTTCATCAAGCGCTACATTTTCCCCGGCAGCTTCATTCCCTCGGTGGGCGCCATGAGCGGCGCGATCGCGCGCGCCAGCGATCTCAAGCTCGTGCACCTCGAGGATATCGGGCCAAGCTATGCGTTGACCCTGCGTGCCTGGCACGAGCGCTTCCTCGCGAATGTCGCCGAGGTGCGCCGCCAGGGATTCCCGGAGTCCTTCGTGCGCATGTGGCGCTGGTACCTGGCCTATTGCGAAGGTGGCTTCCTCGAGCGCTCGATCGGCGACGTGCACCTTTTGCTGGCGAAGCCGCGCAACCGCCGTGCGCAATTCCTGCCCGACCTCGACCCGGCCATCTGAAGCCCATGAATCTCTGGATCAACCTCGTGCTGTTCCAGCTCGGCTGGGTCGCGACCGTCTGGGGCGCCGGCGCCGGCTACTGGTGGGCGGCCCTGCTCGCGCTGGCCGTGCTGGCCGCGGTCACCTTCAGGCTGAGCCCCTGGCCGCGCACGGATTTCGCGTTGATGTGCGCGGCCTGCCTGATCGGCCTGGTCGTCGACAGCGCCTGGGTTCAACTGGGCCTGCTGGCCTTCGCCGAACCGATGCCCTTCCCGGCGCTGGCGCCCATCTGGATCCTGGCGATGTGGATGAGCTTTGCGCTGACGCTGAACCACTCGATGCGCTACTTCAAGGGCCGACTGCTGCTGGCGGCGGTCTTCGGCTTTGTCGGCGGCCCGCTCGCCTACTGGGTCGCCGGCAGTCGCTTTGCCGCGGTGGAGCTGACGGCAGAGCCCTGGATTGTCTACGGCACGCTTGGAATGGGCTGGGCGGTCGTGACGCCGCTGTTACTTGCGATGGCGTCCAATTGGCTACCCAAGCTGGATCCCCCGCCGGCATTGCGCGCCTGAAATGACCCACCTGCTGTATCCCCTCGCGATCGTCTGGGCGGTTGCCGCGATCGCGATGACGGCTGTCTGGTACCTGCAGATCCGCACCCGCAACGCCGGCTTTGTCGATGTCGCCTGGGCGGCCCTGCTCGGCGTGGCCGCGCTGTACTACGGTGTCGTCGCCGACGGTAGCCTCCTGGTGCGTCTGCTGGTGGCGCTGCTCGCCGCGACCTGGGGATTCCGCCTCGCGCTGCACCTGCTGCATCGTGTGCTCAACGAGCGCGAAGACGGCCGCTATGCGCACCTGCGCGAGCACTGGCAAGGTCACCAGGGCAAGTTTTTCGCCTTCTTCCAGTTGCAGGCCTTTGCAGTCGCCTTGTTCTCCCTGCCCCTGCTTGTCGCCGCGCATAACCCGGAGGAGGAACTGAGCCTGACGATGGTGTTGGGCGTCCTGGTATGGGCGGGCAGCCTGATCGGCGAGTCGATCGCCGACCTGCAGCTCGCACGCTGGCGCGCCAACCCGCGCAACAAGGGCATCACCTGTCGCGCCGGCCTGTGGCGCTACTCGCGTCACCCCAACTACTTTTTCGAATGGCTGCATTGGTTCGGCTACGTGTTGCTGGCCGTGGGCGCGCCGAACGCCTGGCTGGCGCTGATCGGGCCGGCGCTGATGCTGGTCTCGCTGTGCTGGGTTAGCGGCATTCCCTTCGCCGAGGCGCAGGCCTTGCGATCGCGCGGTGAGGACTATCGCGAGTATCAGCGCAGCACCAGCATGCTGATCCCCTGGTTTCCGCGCCGCGCATCGACGAGCACCGATCCGGCAGCCCGCCGCGTCGTCTGAGGCGCTATCGTCCTGCGCCAACTCTCCTCGCCATGGGCCAAATGCCATGTCCCTGATCGATTGGTGTGAACGCGGGCTGGTCCCCGACGGCCTGACCCGTTACGGCATCCGCCGCCTGTGCGCGCAACGCCTGCGCGAGGAGTACGCGGGCGATTGGTACGAGCGCTTCCGCGGCCGCATCGAGTCGCTGCGCTCGAGCCCGATCGCGATCGAAACCAGGGCCGCCAACGAACAGCACTACGAGGTGCCGCCGCCCTTCTTCCTGCGCGCGCTCGGCAAGCGACTCAAGTATTCGAGCTGCTACTACCCGAGCGGGCGCGAATCGCTCGACGAGGCCGAGGAGCACATGCTCGGCATGTACCTCGAGCGCGGCGAGTTCGTCGACGGCCAGCGCATCCTCGAACTCGGTTGCGGCTGGGGCTCGCTGACGCTGTGGATGGCGGAGCACCTGCCGAACTCGCGCATCACCGCGGTGTCGAACTCGCGCCCGCAGCGCGAGTTCATCGAGGCACGGCTGCAGGAAAAGGGCCTGACGAACGTCGAGATCCTGACCTGCGATGTCAACGAGCTCAAGCTCGACCCCAACACCTTCGATCGCTGCGTGTCGATCGAGATGTTCGAGCACATGCGCAACTACGAGACACTGCTCGGCCGCATCGCCTCCTGGCTCAAGCCCGGCGGCAAGCTCTTCGTCCATATCTTCGTGCACCGCGAGGTGATGTATCCCTTCGAGACCGAGGGCGAGGACAACTGGATGGGGCGTCACTTCTTCACCGGTGGATTGATGCCGGCGGCGGACACGCTGCTGTACTTCCAGAAGGATCTCAGGCTGGAAGAACAGTGGCGCGTCAACGGCCGCCACTACCAGCAGACCAGCAACCACTGGCTCGAAAACACCGACCGCCACGCGGACGAGATCAAGGCGCTGTTCCGTGCGACCTACGGCGCCGGGCAGGAGGCGATCTGGCTGCAGCGCTGGCGGATGTTCTGGATGGCCTGCGCCGAGCTCTTCGGCTACGCCGGCGGCGAGCAGTGGCTGGTCGGGCATTACCGCTTCGTGCGTCGTTGATCCGGTGGCTGCGGTGCGCTCGATTCTCTTCGTGTGCAGCGGCAACATCTGCCGCAGCCCGACCGCCGAAGGCCTGGTGCGCGTCCATGCCGACCGCGCTGGCCTGAACGTGATACTCGATTCGGCCGGCACCCACGGCTTTCATGTCGGCGAGCCGCCCGATCCGCGCACCCGCGCCGTCGCCCGTGCCCGCGGCACGCCCCTCGAGGACCTGCGCGCCCGCGAAGTGCGCAGCGCCGATTTCAACGACTTCGAGCTGATCCTCGCCGCCGACCGTGGCCACGTGCGCCAGCTCGAGCGCCGCCGCCCGCGCGGCGCGACGGCGGCCGTCGAGCTGATGTTGCCGTGGTGCGGCATCGACAGCCCGGACGAGGTGCCCGATCCCTATTACGGCCCCCACGAGGGCTTCGAGGCGGTCTACGAGCTGCTCGATCGCGCCGCGCGGCGGCTGGTCGAACGACTGCAGAGCGGCGGCTGATGCGCGCCACGCTCGTCATCGCAGCCTTGCTGATGACGGCAGCCGATCGCGGGCACGCCGGCAGCGAAACCCTGCGCTTCACCATCGACGGCCTCGAGCGCCGCGTGCTGGTGCATGCGCCGGAAGCGCCAGCCGCGCAGCCGCCGCCCATTGTCATCGTCTACCACGGTCGCGGCGACGACGCCGCACCCTTCGCCGCAGCAGTGAAGCTGCACCTGGACTGGCCCGAGGCCGTCATCGCCTACCCCCGCGGCGAGCCGCACGAAGGCAAACCGATGCGCGGCTGGCAGTACCGCGCCGGCCAGTACGCCGACCGCGACCTGAAGCTCACCGACGCGCTGCTCGCCGAGCTCGGCGAGCGCCACGGCACCCCGCCCGAACACCGCTTCGCGGCCGGCTTCTCCAATGGCGGGCACTTCGTGTTCCTGCTGATGGACGAGCGCCCCGGAGCCTTCGCCGCGCACGCGGTGATCGGCTCGGTGCGCCCGGACTTCAGCTCCGAGCGCGCCCCACGTCCGCTGATGTACCTCTTCGGCCGCGGCGAACCGCGCCGCTACCAGGACGACTGGCAGCAGACCATCCTCAAGCTCTCCGCCCACCAGCGCGGTCGCGGCGGGCTGATCGACGCCTACGGCTGCTGCAAGCGCCAGGACCCGGCCTCGGGCGGCGCCGTATTCGTCTTCGGCACTTACAACGCCGGGCACATCTGGCCGGCGGGCGGGAACGTGTGGCTGCGGGCTTTCTTCGAGGAGCAGGCGACGAACCAGCCCGCTTCCCGCTCGCGGGGAGAGGGTGTCACCACAGGGGGCGGGTGAAGGGCGCCCGCGAAGAAGCGCGCAAACCA
>JANJUH010000096.1 GCA_024710675.1 Lysobacterales bacterium | reverse complement strand
ACCACAGGCCCCATGGCCGGGTGGCTCTCCTGCCCCCAGCCCCCAGCCCCCAGCCCCCTCACTCCTCGCTCGCCGCTTCCTCGTCGGCGGCGGCGAAGGCATCGAGGACCGATTCGTAATAGGCCTCCGGGCTCTGGCCATCCACAAGCGCGGCGGCCGGGGGTTTCAGTGGGCTGGCCAGCGAGGGTTCGCTCTGGAAACGCTCGTCGCCCAGTGAGGGCAGCAGGCTCAGCGTGACCCAGCCCAGACCGACCACGGCAGCCGGTGCGACCAGCGCGCCGGCACGGCCGCGCGAGATCAGTCGCAGATGGGCGTACACCACCAGCGCGATGACGCCCGCGAACAGCCACTGACGCAGGTCTGCCATCAGTTCGTCGAGCGCGAAGGCGAAGCCGGCGTAGCCGATGACGGTGTCGATCGCATTGGCGAGCAACAGGCCCAGCGATGCCACGGCCAGGTGTCCTGCGTAATGAAAGCGATGGCTGACCAGCCGGTTGACCAGCGCCCAGGCCAGTGCCCACAGCGCGAGCACCAACAGGGCCGGCATCACCATGCCGGCCAGCGTGCCGGCTTTCAGCGCCTGCACGCTGCCGATCATCGATTGCACCGCCAGCACCGCGCCGGCGAGGCTGATGGTCAGCAGCGCCGGCGCTGGCCGGTCGAGGCCGTGCAGCCTCGAGGTGGCCAGCGGGTCGGGCTCGGTCGCCGGCAGGCGCTCGTCGGCAGGGCGATAGCGCAGGGCGGTGTGGCCGAGGCGAAGGGTGCCACCGGCGCCGAGTTCGATACGATCGCGGCGCCGAAGCTCGTGGCCGAGGAAGGAGCCATTCAGCGAGCCGAGGTCGACCAGTTCCACGCCACCTTCGGCGCCGGCGCGCAGTTCGGCGTGGTGGGGGCAGGCATGGATGTCGTCGAGCACCAGATCATTGTCGAGTGCGCGGCCGAGCTTGAAGGGCAGGCGTTCCACGCGCACGCGATGCAGCACGTGACCGGCCCGGTCGATCAGTTCGAAGGCGCCGATGTAGTTCATGGCGAAGGCCTGCGGACCGACTCGGCAAAGCGCCGGGCGAAGCCGAGGCCGTGCTCGCGATCGACCCCGGTCAGTACCAGGGTCGATTGCAGGGACTGGGTGTCCTGGTCGAGCGTGACCTGGCGCTGCACGATGTCATAGAGATCGGCGAACTCGCGGTAGCGGCGCACGCAGAGCACGATCCGGCTCTTCAGGCCCTCGTGCAGCAAGAAATCGCTCTGGCAACTGAACTCGGTCATCGTCGCACGGTCACCGCCGAAGCTGCCGTAAAAAGCGGCCAATTGCCGTTCCATCAGCGACCAGAAGTGGATCAGGCCGGTCTTGCGACGGCTGCGCAGACTGTGTTCGAAGCGGATGGCGCCGGTGGCCAGTTCGCCGGACAGGAAGACGTCGTCCTCGGTCTGGCAGGACAGCTCGGTCTGATCGAAGAGGCGGTCCTTGTCCTGCTCGGTCTGGCTCCAGCAGTTGACGAAACGGGCGATGGCGCCCGGGACTTCGTACGCGCCGACGCGCGTGCTGGCAAAGGGCTGGGCCAGCAGTTCGCCGAGGTAGCGCGCCTGGTTGGCGCGCAACTGTGTGCCGATGCGCGCCATCAGCACTTCGGGCGTGCCGGCATCCTCGCGGCGCAGGAGATCGATGACGTGGCGCGCTGGCACCAGGAAACCGACCTGGTCGCCGGCACTGGCGACATTGACGCCGATGACGTTGCCGAAGCGGTCGATGCTGGGCCCACCGCTCATGCCCGGATTGATCGAGGCGGTCAGGTGGATGCGCTCGTACAGCGATTTTTCCAGCAGCCCGTTGTAAGTGCCCTCGACGATGGTCAGTCCGAGGTCGTAGGGAAAGCCGAGCGAGTACATGCGCTCGCCCATGTTCGGCAGGTTGCTCTCGACGGCCAGGAAGGGCCGGCCCGCCAGCTCGCCGGCGCTCATCACCGCGAGATCGTGGACCACATCGACATCGATCAACTCGAGCGCCCCGGTCTGCCCGTTCGAATCCAGCCATTCGGCGCGGTGCTGCTCCGGGTGGTGGACGAAATCGGCGATGACGTGGAAATTGGTCAGCAACAGGCCGTCGTCGCTGACCAGGAAGCCCGATCCGATCGAACGCTTGGCGCCGCCGCCGGTGTCGATGATGCGCACCTGCACCACCGCATCCTTGTGGCGCGCGAACACCTCCTCGGTGGTCCAGTCCTCGCCGCTCGCGGGGGCGGCGAGGATCAACAGGAAGGCGAGGACGAAGAGACGGTACAAGCGGAGGGTCCAGGAGCGGCCGGCGGCCGCCGGAGTATGCCAGTGGCGGTCGTCAGGACGGCGCGATGCTGGCGAGGGGGAGGGGCAGGGGGCCAAGGGTGCGCCGTGGCCCGAACCTGCGACACGCATCATCTCCTGCCCCCTTTCGCCTGCCCCGCTCACAAGGCCATGGCGCGAGGCGCGGCAATCTGCGCAGCATGGACACCGTCTCCATCGTCTGGTTCAAGCGCGATCTGCGCGTGCACGACCATGCCCCGCTGGTCCATGCCGCGGCGGCCGGGCGCGTGTTGCCCTTGCTGATCGTCGAGCCGGAGCTCTGGCAGCAGGCTGACGCCAGTGGCCGCCAGTACGCCTTTTTCCGGGAGTCGGTGGCGGAGTTGTCCGCGCAGCTCGCCAGGCGCGGTGCGCCGCTGGTGATCCGGGTCGGCGAGGCTGCGGAAGTGCTGGCTGCACTGGTGCGCGAACAGGCGGTAGTGGCGGTGCATTCACACGAGGAGACTGGCAACGGCTGGACCTATGCGCGCGATCGCCGTGTTGCCGCGCGCCTGCGCGAGCTGGGCGTGCGCTGGCAGCAGCACCGCCAGTTCGGCGTCGTCCGCGGATTGCGCGAGCGCAAGGCCTGGGTGGTGCAGTGGGAACGTTTGATGGGCGAGCCGGTGCTGGCGTCGCCCGTGGTCCTGCGCGCTGTCGCGTCGCGCAGCGATTCCTTTCCGGACTGGCCGGCGTTGGGCGGCGCTGGCGATGCATGCCCTGAGCGGCAGCCAGGCGGTCGTGCCGCCGGCAGCGCGCTGCTGCACAGTTTTCTCTCGGGGCGCGGCCGCGACTACCACCGGCGCATGTCGAGTCCACTGTCAGCGGCTGACGCCTGCTCGCGCCTGTCGCCGCACTACGCCTGGGGCACGCTGTCCCTGCGTGAAGTGGTGCAGGCCACGCGGGCTCGCAAGGCGGCGCTGGCGGACGACAGTGGTCCGGAAGCGGGCGGCTTCAGGCGCGCGCTGACGGCTTATCTTTCGCGCCTGCACTGGCACTGCCACTTCGTGCAGAAGCTCGAGAGCGAGCCGGCCATCGAGTTCCGCAATGTCCATCGTGGCTACGAGGGCATGCGCGAAGCCGATTTCGACGCCGAGCGATTCCAGCGCTGGTGCGAAGGCCAGACCGGTTGGCCTTTCGTCGACGCCTGCCTGCGCATGCTCGCCGCGACCGGCTGGATCAACTTCCGGATGCGCGCGATGCTGGTGGCGGTGTCGAGCTACCACCTGTGGCTGCACTGGCGCGAGCCCGGCCTGCACCTGGCGCGCCAGTTCACCGATTACGAGCCGGGCATCCACTGGTCGCAGGTGCAGATGCAGTCGGGCGTCACCGGCATCAACATCCCGCGCATCTACAACCCGCTGAAGCAGTCGCTGGATCAGGATCCGGAAGGGCGTTTCATCCGCCGCTGGCTGCCGGAACTCGCCGGCCTGCCGACGCCGCTGCTGCACGCGCCGTGGACCGCCGATGCGGCGACGCTGGCGCGCCACGGCGTGGTCCTCGACCACAACTACCCGCGACCGCTCCTCGACCACGAACAGGCGGCACGTCTCGCGAAACAGCGACTCACGGCCTGGCGCCGCCGTCCCGGCATGCGCGAGGTCAACGGCGAAGTCCTGCGCAAGCACGGCTCCCGCAAGCGGCCGCTCGATCGCACCATCCCGCGCCCGCAAACACAGGGCGATCTGTTCGCCGGGGACGCATGAGCCATCGCAAGCCCCATCTGCCGCAAAAGACCTGCCAGCGCTGCGGCCGGCCGATGGTCTGGCGCAAGCGCTGGGAGCGCTGCTGGGAGGAGGTGCGTTACTGCTCCGAGGCCTGCCGGCGCGGCACGCCGCGCGGCCGTGCGCTTGCACGCTCGCGCTGAAAGCCGCAATCTGCCCGGATGTCCGGACCCGCTGCCGATAAGCTCCTGCGCTCCGCCTCCGCAGCGCTGCTGTGGCTGGCGGCGTGTACGTGCGCAAGCGCCGAGGAGTGGATCGGCGAGCCCAGTATCGAGCACTTCGGTCCGGTCGATACCGGCGCCAGTCCCTACAGCTTCGCGGTCCTGCCGATGGCCAGCGGCGAGGTCTGGGTCGGCAATGCCGAGGGCCTGCTGCGCTACTTCGGCAAGCGCTGGCAACGGATCGAGTTGCCGGGCCTGGGCGCCGCGCGTTCGCTCGATCGTGGCGCCGACGGCCGGATCTACGTCGGCGGATACCAGCATTTCGGCTACATCGAGCGCACGCCCGAGGGCTTGCACGCCTTCCACGGTCTCGACGATCGCGTGCAGCCTGATGCCACCGGTGCGCCGCTCGGGGAGATCTGGGACACCGTGGCGACCCGCAGCGGCGTCTACTTTTCGACCCGCGAGCGCATCTTCCACTACCGCTACCAGGGCCAGATCGAGACCATCGACCTGCCCGGCCCGCTGCTGTCGGTGTTTCCGCAGGGCGAGGCGCCGGTGGCGGCGCTGCGCGACGGCCGTCTGTTCCGCCTTCAGGGTGCGCGGCTCGATCCCTGGCTCGATATCGGCGGCCGGGTCCGGGGCATGGTTCCGGATGCGGGCGGCCGCCTGCTCGCCCTGACCGAGGACGGCCGCCTGCACCGGCTCGGTGAGCGGGCTGCGGTCCGCGTCGCCCATGCCGCCGAGTCGGCGCTGGCGAGCCGGGTGCCCTACGCGATGATCACCCTGCCCGAGGGAGGTTTCGCGATTGCGACGCTGTCCGGTGAGCTCCTCAAGCTCGACGAGGACGGGCGCCGCTTCAGCGTGCACAAGGTGTCCGACGCGCCCCTGATCGGCTTGGCGGTCGACGGCGAGAACCACTTGTGGATCAGCTCGGAGGGCGGCATCGCGCGCATGTCGCTGGCGCAGGCCTGGTCGCTCTTCGATGCCGGGCACGGGTTGCGCGGGCCGGTGATGCACGCGACGGTGCACGAGGGAAGATTGTACGTGGCCACCTCGGTAGGGCTGTATGGCGCGCGGCGCGCTGAGGGTGGGCGGGTGGGCTTCGAGCTGGTCGGGCTCGCCAACAAGGAGGTCTACCACCTGCTGTCGACGCGGTCCGGCCTGCTGGTGGCCTCTCGCGATGGCGTGCACAGGCTGCGCGGCCGGCGCCTGGAGTTGGTGCTCGGCGACACCATCGCATGGACGCTCGTGCTGTCGCGGATACCCGGCCGCGTCTATGTGATCGAGGACTCGGGTCTATCCGTTCTGGCGACCAGCACTGCAGGATTCTCCGTCGAGCGGCGCTTCCAGGATGCCTCCTATGGCTTCGGCCAACTGGTCGAGGAAGCCGAGGGTGCGGTATGGACCGACCGCATGCTGGCCGATCCGATGCGCTTCCCGCTGGATGTCGCCGCCGCGGCTCTCGGCGATCCGCTGCCGATGCCGCTCGGGGACTGGCGCGCCGAGCAGGCCAACGCCGCCGTGCTGGCGCTCGATGGCGCGATCCTGGTCTCGACCGACAAGGCCCTGCTCGAATGGACCGGTTCGTCCTTCCGGGCCCTGGACGAGCACCCGCTGATTTCCGCAGGGCTGGCACCCTCGGCGCTGATGACCATCCAGAACTGCGCCGATGGCAGCAGCTATGCGTACAGCGATCGACGCCTGCTGCGACGGGCGGGCGGCCCTGGGCAGCCCTGGATCGAACTCAGCCCGATGGACGGCGGGACGCGCGGCATCAACGCCGTGCAGTGCGGTGAGGGCGAGGCGCCCACCTGGATCGCCACCTGGGATGGCCTGGTGCGTCTCGATG
>JANJUH010000091.1 GCA_024710675.1 Lysobacterales bacterium | reverse complement strand
CCGGAGATGATCAGCGGCGTGCGCGCCTCGTCGATCAGGATCGAGTCGACCTCGTCGACGATCGCGAAGTGCAGATTGCGCTGCAGCCGGTCCTGCGCCTGGAAGGCCATGTTGGTGCGCAGGTAGTCGAAGCCGTACTCGTTGTTGGTGCCGTAGGTGATGTCGCAGGCGTAGGCCTGGCGCTTGCTCTCCATGCTCTGGCCGGGGACGATCACGCCGACCGTCATGCCGAGCGCGGCGTAGACCGGGCTCATCCAGGCGGCGTCGCGGCGCGCCAGGTAGTCGTTGACGGTGACCACGTGCACGCCCTTGCCCGGCAGCGCATTGAGGTAGACCGGCAAGGTGGCGACCAGCGTCTTGCCCTCGCCCGTGCGCATCTCGGCGATCTTGCCCTGGTGCAGCACCATGCCGCCGATGAGCTGCACGTCGTAGTGGCGCAGGCCGAGGGTGCGGCGGGCGGCCTCGCGGACCGCGGCGAAGGCCTCGGGGAGCAGCGAGTCGACGGTGGCGCCGTCAGCCAGGCGCTTTCTGAACTCCTCGGTCTTGCCCTTCAGCGCGTCGTCGTCGAGGGCCTGGAAGGAGGGTTCCAGGTCGTTGATCTTGCCGACGAGCTTGCGCAGTCCGCGTACGACGCGGTCATTGCGGCTGCCGAAGATGCGGGTCAGGAGGGCATTGAGCATGGCGGGGGCCGTGAGGTGAAGGCGGGGGATGGTGCGGGGGGCGCGAGTCTAGCCGAAGGCCGTCGCGCCGCCGGGGCGATCAGGAAGAAACGCCGAAGGCCCCGTGATGGGGCCCGATGCGGACAAATCAAGGTGCGGGCTTGCGCGATCAGCGCATTGCGCTGACGAATTTGCGCGGATTGACCGGCTTGCCGTCCTGCCAGACTTCGAAATGCAGGTGGGAGCCGGTGGCGCGCCCGGTCGAACCCATCTTGGCGATGAGCTGTCCACCCTGTACGACATCGCCCACTTTGACCAGGTTGCGGTCGTTGTGCGCATATCGGGTGCTATAGCCATTGCCATGGTCGATCTCGATCAGGTTGCCGTAGGCCGGATGGCGGCCTGCGAAGACGACCACACCGCTGGCGACCGACAGGATGTCGGAGCCGCGCGGGCCGTTGAAGTCGATGCCGGCATGGAAATCGGGCTTCCCGGTGAAGGGATCGATCCGCGTGCCGAAGGAAGAGGACAGGAAACCGGTGCGCACCGGCATGCCGGCGGGCATGAAGGTGGCTTCGAGGTCACGATCGAGCAGCAGGGTCTCGAGGACGCCCAATTGCTCGGCTTGTTGCTCGAACTGGTTGCGCAGCTGGTCCAGCGATGCGGTGAAGTCCGAGGACAGGAATTCGCCCTCGACCGGGCGCTGTGGCTCCGGGCCACCGACGCCAGGCGCGGTGCTGAAGTCGAACTCGCCCTCTTCGAGCTTGCCCATGCGGGTCAGGCGCTGGCCGAGGGCATTCAGGCGCGCAGCCTGGGCCATCAGGTCGCCGAGCTGGATCGCCAGCGCGTCGATCTCGTGACGGGCGCGGCTCTCGGTGTCGTCGATCTGCGCCTGCTGTTCCAGCAACTGCTGGCGCAAGGCCTCCAGCTCGGCAATCGACGGTCCGCTGGCCGGTCCGCCGAACTGGCGTCCGATCAGCACGCCCATGCCGAGGATCGCGATCGTCAGCAGCCCGGCCGACAGTCCAGCCAGCCAGCGCACGCGCCGGCACTTCAGATCGATGCTGCGGCAGCGCGAACGCGGACCGCCTACCCATATGATGTTCAAACCCTAGCCCTCCACCTTCGCCGGAGCGCATCAGCGGTCTCCCGCCATGTCCCGACTACCCACACTCGGCCAATCACTCCAGGAACTGCCCGGGCTCGCGGGATTGATCACCCGTGCCCGCGAACTCGACGCGCTCGACCGGCAGCTCAGGGCCACCTTGCCGGCCGCGTTGGCCGCCGAGTGCCGTCTCGCCAACCTGCGCGAGGACGAACTCGTGTTCCTGGCGCGCTCGGCTGCGTGGGCATCGAGGCTGCGCCTGTCGAGTCGCCGGCTCCTGGCCGTGGCGCGCGAGGCGCTCGGCAGGGATTCCCTGCGACTCACCGTGAAGGTCGCCCGCACCGACGCGAATTCCCCGTTCGCGTGAGCAACGCACGACCCGGTCCCATGGGCTGGCGATCCTGGGATCACCTGCCACCGGGGCGACCGGCATCACCGGTCGCGTCGTGGCCCGAAGGCCGTGGGCTTCCTGCCCGTTACCGCTTCTTCCGCTCTCGTCCCTCGATGCACCGACCGGGGCTATGGCCAGAGTCCTGTCCTCACACCGCCTGGGCGGGGTGGGCGTAGGAGATGGGGACTTCTTCGGGATGGTCGAAGACGACCTCTTCCCAGGCGCTCTCGTCGGCCATCAAGGCACGCAAGAGCTTGTTGTTCAGGAAATGACCGGACTTGTGTCCGTAGAAAGCGCCGATCAGGCTGTGCCCGAGCAGGTACAGATCACCGATGGCGTCCAGGATCTTGTGCTTGACGAACTCGTCCTCGTAACGCAGGCCGTCCTCGTTGAGGATGCGGTAGTCGTCGAGGACGATGGCGTTGTCCATCGAGCCGCCGAGCACGAGGTTGCGCTCGCGCAGGGCCTCGATGTCGCGCATGAAACCGAAGGTGCGGGCGCGGCTGACTTCCTTGACGAAGGAGGTGGT
>JANJUH010000067.1 GCA_024710675.1 Lysobacterales bacterium | reverse complement strand
TGGGCAACGTTGAGCACCACCGGCAACGCTGCCATGGCCAGCGGCAGTTGCAGCGCGGAGTACGCGACCAGCGGCCCGAACGGGATATGGATTCGTGTGCCGGTGGTCGGGGTATCCAAGCAGACTCCGCGAAATGCCGTGGCCGGCAACCACCACGGCGCCGCGCGGCGCGAGCATACGCCCGCGCGATGTGGCGCCGACGTGTTGCCCTCGCGGACCCTTCAGGCAGAGGTCGGCGTGTCGCGCCGCCCCCCCAAGGAGCGCCCTTGGGCGCGATCGATCTCAACCGTAGGAGCGCCCTCTGGGCGCGAATGGCGCCATTGGGCTGGCCGCAAGGCCTTTCGCGCGCCTGGCGCGCTCCTGCATCCGCCTGCTCAATGCCGGAAATGCCGCATCCCGGTGTACACCATCGCGATGCCATGTTCGTCGGCGGCGGCGATGACTTCCGGATCGCGCATCGAACCACCGGGCTGGATCACCGCGCGGATACCGGCTGCGGCCGCGGCGTCGAGGCCATCACGGAAGGGGAAGAAGGCATCGGAGGCCATCACGGCACCCGCCACCTGCAGATTCGCCTCGGCCGCCTTCCAGCCGGCGATGCGGGCACTGACCACACGGCTCATCTGACCGGCGCCGATGCCGATGGTCCGGCTGTCGCGTGCGTAGACGATCGCGTTCGACTTCACGTACATCGCGACCTTCCAGGCGAATATCAGGTCGGCGAATTCCTGCGCCGTCGGCGTGCGTTGGCTCACCACCTTCAGGTCGGCGGCTGCAAGCACATCGCGATCGGCATCCTGCACCAGCAGCCCGCCGGCAATGCGCTTGTAATCGCGCGCGGCGAGCGGCTCGGTGAATTCGCCTGTCGCCAGCACGCGCACATTCGGCTTGCTCGCCAGGGCAGCCAGCGCCAGGTCGTGAAAATCAGGCGCGATGACGACCTCGACGAACTGCCGCTCGATGATCGCGCGCGCCGTCTCACCATCAAGCGGCCGGTTGAAGGCGATGATGCCGCCGAAGGCGGACACCGGGTCGGTGGCGTAGGCGCGTTCGTAGGCCTCGTGCAAATCGGCCGCGACGGCGACGCCGCAGGGATTGGCGTGCTTGACGATCACACAGGCCGGCTCATCGAAGGCCTTGACGCATTCCAGCGCGGCATCGGCATCGGCGATGTTGTTGTAGGACAGCGCCTTGCCCTGCACGTTACGCGCGGCCGCGACGCTGTCCGGCGAGGGCGTGGATTCGAGGTAAAGGGCAGCCGACTGGTGCGGATTCTCGCCGTAACGCAACTCACCGCTGCGGCGTAGCGAGAGATGCAGCGTGGGCGCCCAACGCTCGGGCTGGGCCGGATCCTGCGTTCGCGCACCCAGGTACTCGGCCACACGCCCATCGTACTCGGCGGTGTGCGCGTAGGCCTTGGCGGCATGGCGACGGCGCAGCGCCGCCGAGGTGCCACCGGCGGCCAGCGCCTCGACCACGCCGGCGTAGTCGTCGGGATCGACGACGACAGCCACGCGCTCGTGGTTCTTCGCTGCCGCCCGGAGCATCGCCGGGCCGCCGATATCGATGTTTTCGACGGCATCCTCGTAGCGGCAACCCGGACGCGCAATCGTCGAGGCGAAGGGATACAGGTTGACCACCAGCAGGTCGATCGCGGCGATGCCGTGCTCGGCCATCACCGCCTCGTCGATTCCGGCGCGCCCGAGCAGGCCGCCATGGATCTTCGGGTGCAGGGTCTTGACCCGGCCATCCATGATCTCCGGAAAACCGGTGACCGCGCTGACGTCGGTCACCGCAAGTCCTGCCTCGCGAAGCATCCGCGCCGTGCCGCCGGTGGACCAGAGTTCGACACCCGCTCGCAGAAGTGCGCGTGCCAGGTCCATCAGGCCGCGCTTGTCGGACACGCTCAACAGCGCGCGCCGGATCGGTACCAGGGTATCAGTGCTCATGGGCAGGGGCTCTCATGCGACAGGCCGCGGATGCTCGGCCAGCGCGGCCGAGCCCGCAAGCGCAGCGGCCGGCGCTCAGTGCGCGATGCCCAGCTCGTCGAGCTTCTTGCGCAGCGTCGCTCGATTCATGCCCAGCAGTTCGGCGGTGCGCGTCAGGTTGCCGCCACAAAAGCGCAAGGCCTCCTCGAGCACGGGCTTCTCGACCTGGCGCAGCATCAGCTGGTACAGGTCGCCGCAGGGCGTACCGTTGAGATCGCTCAGGTAACGGCGGACGACACGGGTCGCGGCATCGCGCAAGGTGACCTCGCTGCGATGCAGGTCGGGACCACGCTCGTGCTGCGTCACGCTGGGCATGCTGGATCGTCCTCGAACGGCGTAGTGAACACCGCCGCCGCGCAAGCGCAGCGTCCGGCATTCGACAGTGGGATGAGTGACGAGGATAGACCTCTAGGTATGCCGCCCGTCAACCGGATATGTGAACTTGCCGACAAATGGACACGCCTGATCAGCGCTCACGGAACACGACAATGGTCTTGCCGCTCACGGCAATCCGGCCCTCGGCTTCGAGTTGCTTGAGCACCCGCCCGACCATCTCGCGGGAGCAACCGACGATGCGTGAAATCTCCTGCCGGGAGATCCGGATCTGGGTCCCATCCGGATGGCTCATGGCATCCGGTTCCTCGCAGAGGTCCACCAGCGTACGCGCGACGCGACTGGTGACGTCCATGAAGGCCAGGCGCGAGACCTTGCGGCTGGTCTGCAGCACGCGCTTGGTGAGCTGCGAGGCGATCGCGAAGAGGATGCGCGGGCACTCTTCTTTGAGTGGCCCTTCGAAGAGCTGGAACAGCCGCTCGTAACTGATCTCGGCCAGCTCGCAGGGCGTGCGCGCACGCACCAGCACCTCGCGGCGCTCGGTCTCCATGAACAGGCCCATCTCGCCGATGAAATCGCCCTCGTTGATGTAGGCCAGGATCAGCTCGCGGCCATCCTCGTCCTCGGTGGTGACCGCCAGCGAACCCTCGATGATGTAGTACAGCGTGTTGGCGACATCGCCGGGCCGGATGATCGGCGACTTCGAGGGATACCTCCGGCGATGGCAAAGCTGCAGGAAGCGCTCGACGTGCTCGGGCTGCGGCGCCAGCGGCTTGGTCGCCGCTACCTTTTTCAAGGCCGCCTGCAGGGTGTAGCGCAGCAGCGGCTTCTCGGGTCGGTTGGACCCCTTGGTGATGGCCATGGTGCGTGCTCCCCGTCGCATCCGGATGGCCCAAGCATATCGGACCCAGAGAAGCTTGGCGGGCATGTCTGAATCCGGGCTCTTCATGCGCTATCGACAGTCGCGCCGCATGGCCCATAATCCGCGCCCCGCGTGGCCGGTCCGGCCACCCACGGCAGCCGCTGGAGGTGCCTCGATGGTCAAGCCGATCCCCCGCCTGCAGTTGCAGGGCTTCAACAACCTGACGAAGGCGCTGTCGTTCAACATCTACGACATCTGCTACGCCGTCACGCCCGAGCAGCGCCAGCGCTACATCGAGTACATCGACGAGGCCTACAACGCCGAGCGCCTGACCGAGATCCTGACCGAGGTCGCGGACATCATCGGCGCCAACATCCTCAATGTCGCGCGCCAGGATTACGATCCGCAGGGCGCCAGCGTGACCATCCTGATCAGCGAGCAGCCGGTGATCGACCGCGCCGACATCGGCCGCGAGATGCTGAAGGATGCGATGCGCGAGTCGGAGGAGCCGGCCGAGGCCAGCGTCGTGGCGCATCTCGACAAGAGCCACATCACGGTACACACCTACCCGGAGAGCCACCCCTTCAATGGCATCTCCACCTTCCGTGCCGACATCGACGTCGCCACCTGTGGCGTCATCTCGCCGCTGAAGGCCCTGAACTACCTCATCGACAGCTTCGAGTCCGACATCGTCATCATGGACTACCGCGTCCGCGGCGCCACCCGTGACGTGAAGGGGCGCAAGCACTACATCGACCACAAGATCAACTCGATCCAGGACTTCCTGTCGCGGCCGATCAAGAACCGCTACGAGATGTTCGACGTCAACGTCTACCAGGAGAACATCTTCCACACGAAGATGCACATCAAGGACTTCGACCTCGACACCTACCTGTTCGAGTCGACCAAGACCGATCTCTCCTTCCGCGAGCGCCAGCGCATCGAGGCGCAGGTCAAGCGCGAGATCGAGGAGCTGTTCCACGGGCGGAACCTCGACTGAGGGCACGAGGGCACGAGGGCACGAGGGCACGAGGGCACGAGGGCACGAGAGAGCATCTCGCGGCGAGCCTTGCCTGAGCGGGTTTGTAGGGTGCGGTGAGCGCAGCGAACCGCACCATCGGGACCCCCGCGACCGCTACACCCGGTACGCCACTGCCCGCATCAGATCGGCCGCCGCCTGCATCAGGCGCGGGATCGGCCACGGCAGCTCGACCGCTCCGCGCTGGCGCGCCGCCTCGCCGTGTTCCACCTCGTCGGCCTTCATCTGCTCGAGCACGGCGCGCGTGCGCTCGTCGCCCTCGGGCAGGCGCGTCAGGTGATCGCCGAGGTGGCTCTCGACCTGGCGCTCGGTCTCGACGACGAAACCCAGGCTCACGCGATCGCCCACCAGCCCTGCCCCGGCACCGATCGCCCAGGCGCCGGCGTACCAGAGCGGGTTGAACACGCTGGGCCGCGAATGCAGTTCGCCCAGGCGCTGCTCGCACCAGGCCAGGTGATCGCCTTCCTCCCGCGCCGCCTGCAGCAGGTGCCCGCGCAGCGCGCCGTCCCGTGCCACCGCGGCTTGCCCGTAGTACAGCGCCTGCGCGCACACCTCGCCGGTATGGTTGATGCGCATCAGGCCCGCGACATGCCGGCGCTCCTCGTCGTCCAGCCGCGGCCGCGGATGGACAGCGCCCGGACTTGCGCGATCAGGCGGATCGGCCGGCGCGAACACCGTGCGCAGCGCCTGATCGGCCTCGGCGAGCAGCCGGTCGAATGAGCTGGTCTCACGAAACGGACGCGGCATCGGACGATTCCTCGGGTAAGCGATCGCGCAAGCATGCCACCGGATGGGTGATCGGCAGCTCGATGCCGGCCGCCAGCAGCCGCTCCGACAGGTGCAGCGCACAGCCCACGTTCGTCGTCACCAGGCGATCGAGCTCCAGTCCGCGGATGCGCTCGACGATCGGCGCGGCCAAGGCCTCGGCGCGCATGGGATCGGTGAGCAGGTGCGGCCCTGCCGATCCGCAACAGCCGAAGCCCACACCGACGTCGACCGCGTCCAGGCCGGGCAGTCGCGTCAGCAGTTCACGCACCGCTGCCACGTCGCCCGCTGCATGACGATGACTGCACGGCAAGAACACGCCCACCCGCTCTGGCCGCGTGAGCAATCGAGGCTGCCAGTGGCCAGCCCGGTCGAGCAGCCAGCGACAGCCCTCGATGACGGGCACCCTGCCCTGCAAGGACTTCCGCAGTCCGTCGATGCAGGCACTGTCGAGCGCGACGATGGCGGCCGGCGCCCGCAGATCCAGCGCCGCTCGCAGCTTGCGGGCGCGCCCGGATGCCGCGTTGGAGCGCCCCAGGTGACGCTCGATCGCCCCGCAGCATCCGAGCCCGTGCGCCATCTGCATCGGCTCGCGCAGGCGCGCCGCGACGTCCAACATCCCGGACTGCGCGTCCGCCTCGAAACTGCGGGCTGCGCATCCCCCGAACAGCCAGATCGTCGCCTCAGCGCGCGCCGCGGCCCGCAGCGGGCGCCGCGCCCGCAGCAGCCGTCGCCGCCAGCGCCCTGCCCCTCTGGGACCGAGCCAGCGCGCCACCGCCCCGGCCATCGCGGCCAGCCCCGCGGTGAGCCCCGGCCAACGCGCGAACGCCATCGTCGGATGGGGTGCCTCACGCCCGGGCAACAGCGCCCGCGCCTCCTCGATCAGACGACCGTACGGCACCTGCGCCGGGCACACGGACTCGCAGGACCGGCACTGCAGGCAGGATTCCAGCGCCTGAGCAAAGCCCTCGCCCTCGACGCCCAGCGCCAGTTGTCGCGCGATGGCAATGCGCCCGCGCGGAGATTCCGTCTCGCGACCAGTCAAGGCGAAGGTCGGGCAATGCGGCAGGCACAGTCCGCACATCACGCAAAGGTCGGCATCGGCGCGCAGTTGGCGTGCGCGTACCGTCGACTCGTCGTCATCCCTGGTCGATGCGTCCGCCATGTCCACGCCACGCCACCGGATCAGCCCACCTTCTACCGCATCCGCACCCGCTGCGGTCGATCAGCGCACGCTCTCCGCGGCGCGGGCGAGATGATCGATGAGCTGCTCGCCCGTGACCGGCGAACGCCTCGTGTAATCGAATTCATGCTCCGGATCGAGCACCCGATCCAGCCAGATGCCACCGTCTGTCGCGACCGCAGGCCGCGTGGCACCGAGCCACAGCGCCGTGTCCGCGGCCTGCTCGGCCGTGCGCAGCCGCGAAGCCAGCACCGCCCGGAACCAGGGCAGCGAGGACTGCACGCCGGCGGTGTCCGCCCAGCCCGGGTGCATCACGTGGACCTTGGGCTGGCCACCCCAGCGGGCGTTCCACGCACGCGTCAGCTCGACCTGCGCGCGCTTGTGCATCGCATAGGCCGCCATGCCATCGAAACCTGCCGGATCGCGCGTGTCCATTTCCGACAGCTTCAGCGGCGTGCCGTACATGCCGCCGGAACTCATGTTGATGACCAG
>JANJUH010000058.1 GCA_024710675.1 Lysobacterales bacterium | reverse complement strand
TTCCTCCTCGGCGCGGGCGCGGGTTTCGGCGTCGAGATCGGGGCGCAGGCGGTCGAGGACGGCACGGGCGCGCTCTTGCGCATGGTCCGGACAGACCCGTTCGCACAAGGTCGCGTAGCGCCAGGTCATGGCGGCGTCCTGCGGAAACACCTGGCGCACGGGCGGGGGCGGGAACCGGTCCAGCATGTATCGACTGACCTGTGTCGGACCTTTGGGCCCCGGGCCGCCGGCCTCGCGCGACCAACCCGGATCGTGCGCATCCATCAGGTGCCGTGCGGCCTGGGTGCTGCCGGCGGCCAGTGCCTGTTGCAGGAAGGCAGGGGCGCGCTCCCGATAGCGCTCGATCCGGTCGAACTGCTGCCAGGCGCGTCCGGTGTCTATCTCAGGGTCGAGCACGAAGCGGATCAAGCCCTCCAAATCGCCGGCCAGCGCCGCCTGCCACTGCGCCTCGAATCGCAGGGTGCCCTCCGGATCGTCGTGGCCCTCGCAGAAGGCCTGATCTGCACTCATCTTCCCGGCGGCACCTTCGGCCATCTTGCCGAAATGCCCTTCTGGGCTGTCGGCTCCGGACATCGCAACCACGACCTTCGGCCCCTGGCCGGCGGCCATGCGCTTCAGGTCTTCCTGCATGCTGAGGGCAACGTCGAGGCCAAATCGGGCTTGCGCGTGGAGGTGGCACCGCTGGGTGTCTTCGAGCAGCCGCCGGATCGCCTCGATCGAGCCCGCCTCGGCCGCCGCCTGCAGTGCCGGCAGGGCGCTGACGAGCGGGGTGTCCTCCGGGGGCAGCGGGGTGGTGAAGCGGGCTGTGGCGACGTTGGGGCCGGAGGCCGCGCCGGGCTCGCGGGCCGCATCTGCCGCGGCGCCTTCCGCCGCGGGGGAGTCCGGGGCCACGCCTGTGGCTGCTGGTGGCGATTCCGCGGACCCATCCGTGACGGGCATCGGGACCGGCGGCTGGCGGTCGAGGGCCGTGCCCACCAGCAGTCCCAGCGCCAGCGCCGCGACGGCGAGCGCGATGGCGCCCCGGCTCATGCGTCGTCTTCCCCCGAACCCGCCGCCGGCGCCTCGGTGTCCACCGGCTCATGGAAACCGAGCGCCTTGTCGACCATGGCCTGGGTGGCGCTGGCGTTGAGGCCGAGGCGCTTGGCACCCTTGCGTGCGGTCATCTCCTGGTCGATCTGGTCGGCCGCGAGCACCAGTGCCGCCTTGCGCTCCTCGGCGAGCTGGGTCCAGTGGCAGTCGTCCTCGGCGCCGGCCATCGAATAGAGCAGGTTCAGCGTCGGCTTGAAGCCGGCCAGCTTGACCCGGCGATAGGCTTCCACCGAGCCGACGCGGCGCAGATCGGCCTCGCTGCGGATGCCGATCTGGCGCAGCCAGGCGGCGCTTTTCGGGCCGACGTTGCGGATCTTCTCGTTGCTGGCCATCGCGGGGATCTCCGTGGCGTCAGGGGTGGTCGCAGGCGGCGAGCCAGATCGCCGCCAGGGATTCGAGGCCGGCCTGGTCCTCGGCATCGAAGCGGCCGGGCGAGGGACTGTCGAGATCGAGCACGCCGACCAGCTGCTCGCCGACGAGCAGCGGCACCACGACTTCCGAGCGCGAGGCGGCATCGCAGGCGATGTGGCCCGGGAAGGCGTGCACATCGGGGACGAGCTGGGTGATGCGGTCACGCGCCGCGGTGCCGCAGACGCCGCGACCGATGGCGATGCGCACGCAGGCCGGCTTGCCCTGGAAGGGGCCGACGACCAGCTCCTTGCCATCGTGGAAGTAGAAGCCCACCCAGTTGACGTCCGGCAGCGCGTGGTAGAGCAGCGCCGAGAAATTGGCCGCGTTGGCGATGCGGTCACGTTCGCCGTCGAGCAGGTGGCGCGCCTGCTCGGCGAGGTCCGCGTAGAAGGCGGGCTTGCTGGCGGCGGTGGAAGTCTTGAGTTCGAACATCGTTTGTATCCAAAAGCGAAGGCGCCGATTCTGGCGCGGAATGATGACCGTCGCGAGCCCGTGAGGTTCCCGCCCGGCCACCCGTTCAGCCGTGGCAGTATCCGCGCGGCATGTTCTCCTTCCGCCGCATCCCCAACGAAGCAGAGTTCCGGCGCCTGGTGGATCGCTGGGCGGGCTACGTGCGCCAGGTGCTGATCTCGATCGACGGTCGCCGCAGCCCGGAAGACCTCGAGGAACTGGAGCAGGACGTGCGCCTGAAGCTCTGGCAGGTGCTATCCCGTGAGAGGGTTTGGGACAAGCCCGCGTCTTTCATCCGTAGCGTCGTCATGAGCGTGGCCATCGACGCCGCCCGCAAGCGTCAGGTGCGGGGCGGTGGCGCCGAGCACATCGGACTCGACCAGATGGAGTCCGGACTGCCCGACGCGGTGGCCGACCTCGGCCCCGAGCAGCGCGCGGAGTTGCGTGTGCTGCTCGAGCGACTGGGACGCGAGGACGAGGAAAAGGCGCAGGCGCTGGGGCTGTACCTGCAGGGTTTCACCACCGCCGAGATCGGCACCCTGCTCGGATGGACCGAAGCGAAGGCGCGCAACACGGTGTACCGCACGCTGGATGCCCTGCGTGCGCAGCTGGAGGGATCGGGAAATGGCACAGGCGAGTGAATCGACGAAGACGCTGGTGGATCTGGCCGCGGGCCGGTTGTCGCCTGACGAGCGCCGGGCCCTCGTGCTGCGTGCGCTCCGTGATCCCGAAGCCGCAGCCGAACTGAAGCTGGCCCTGCGCCTGGCTGATGAGAGTACGGCGTTGGCGAGCGCGATGGTCAGCGCGGCCGAGCGCGAGACGGTCGTCGCGCGGCCGTGGCGGGCGGTCTTTGCGGCAGCCTTGAGCGTGACCGCGGTGGCAGTGACCCTGCCCTTGTTGAAGCCCGCGGCGACCGTCGACTCCGGCGCGCCGAGCGTGGCCGAGGTGCCTGCGCTGCCGGATCGGATCGGCGGTACATCCTTCGAATCCGACCGCTTTGGTGGTGGTGGTTTCGAGCCGAATTGAACGCCGATGTCGGTCGGCAAGGCCGTCTGGAGCCCCCTGTTTCACCGTCGGTGCGGTTCGCTGCGCTCACCACACCCTACATCGCGCTTCGTCTTCATCACCCCGGCCAAAGCCGGGGTCCAGGCTTTCTCCGCCACAACAGGGGTGAAGGCCACTGGATTCCGGCCTGCGCCGGAATGACGAGGTTCAGGCCTCGTCGCACGCCTACGAAAGCTCTGCCTACGGGTGCGGAATCCGCACCAGCTTCCCCGTATCCACCCCGAAAGCCGCGAGGCGCCTGACGGCGTCCTCATAGACGGCCGCATCGAGCGTGGTGCTGCGCGCGTAGATCCAGCCGAGCTCGGCGTCGGGCGTGGCGACCACGGCCACCTGATCGTCGGTGTGGAGGACCCAGAACTCGGTCGAGAAGGGCCAGATGAAGCGGGCACGCCAGCGCGAGCCGCGCTCGTCGAGCGCCCAGGCGACGCCTTCCCAGCGCTTCTCGGGGCCATCCAGCGTCTCGCGGAAGTGGTAGAGATCGTCGACCCGCCCGTCGGCGCGCGGCACGTACTCGACGTAGCTGGCAACCTTGTCGCGCTCGGCGAAGTAGGGGACGTTGGCGAGGATGTACCAGCGGCCCATGAAGCGCTCGCGGTCGACCTGCGCGGCCGCCTGCCGGTTGCCGGATTCGCGGGTCGGCGCGCTGGAGCAGGCGGCGAGGGTCAAGGCCAGCAGGGTGACAAGGATGGCGCGCATCGGGGCTTCGCTCAGGGTGTTGGGGGAAAGAGCTTCTTGTCCGCAAAGGACGCAAAGGAAGCGGAAGAGAAAATGGCCGGGAAATCCAAGGAAAGCAGGCCGTCCTGCTGCAGCGTGTCAGCCGAGGAGGCACTGGTCCTTCCCTAACCAACTTTGCGTCCTTTGCGTCCTTTGCGGACCTGCTTTTCAGGCTCCGAACCCTCAGGAGCATCCCCCCGAGCCCGTCAACCCGCCGTCACCACACCGATCACAGCGCGTGTTCAGCCACCTCGGCGTAGATCGCGACCCTGAGCACGCCATCGCCATCGACCCAGGCGCGGTACATGCCCTCGCTGTTGTAGGGCAGCGCGACCTCGCCCTCGTGGCCGATCGCGATCAGCCCGCCATCGCCGCCCAGCTCGCCGACCCGTGCGAGGGCGCCGGCGCAAGCCTGCGCAAGCGATGCGCCCCCGTAGCGCATGCGCGCGTGCACATCGTGGGCCAGCGCCGAGCGGATGAAGAACTCGCCGTGGCCGGTTGCGGAAACCGCACAAGTGGCGTCCTCGGCCCAGGTGCCGGCGCCGATCACCGGCGTATCGCCGGCCCGGCCCGGGTGCTTGTTGGTCATGCCGCCGGTCGACGTGGCCGCCGCCAGGTGGCCCCAGGCATCGCGCGCCACTGCGCCGACGGTGCCGCGCGGGTCCTTCGGGTCGGGGCCGTTGTAGAGCGGGTCGTGATCGAGCGTCACCTTGCCCAGGCGGGCCGCGAGCTTCTGCTGTGCGGCGCGCTCGGCCGTCACGAAGTAGTCGGGCGGAGAGCGTTCGAGTTTCAGGGCTTCGGCCAGGCGGTCGGCGCCCTCGCCGACCAACAGCACATGTTCGGTGCGTTCCATCACGGCGCGCGCCAGCGTCACCGGATGCGTGGGCGTGCGCGCTGCAGCGACGGCACCCGCGGCCCGCGAGCGGCCGTCCATGATCGAGGCGTCGAGTTCGACGACGCCATCGGCATTCAGCACTGCGCCGCGGCCGGCGTTGAAGAGCGGGAAGTCCTCCAGCTCGCGCACCGCCTGTTCGACCACGTCGAGCGCGCTCGCGCCCTGCTTCAGCGCCAGCCACGCGCGGCTGGCGATGCCTTCGAGTGCCGCGCGGAAGGCGGCCTCGCGCTCGCCGTCCAGCGAGGCGCGATCGATGACGCCGGCCCCGCCATGGATGGCGATGCGGCAACGCGACAGGTCCATCAGTCCTCTCCCTCGTCGTCCTCGCTGGTCCCGCCAGCCACCGTCAGCGGCGACAGCAGCACCGGGCCGGTGCGCACATTGCCACGCGTGTCGACCGGCGTGCCGACGGCGCGGATGCCTGCGTACATGGCCTTGAGGTTGCCGGCGATCGTGATCTCCTCGACCGGGTGCACGATGCGTCCGTCCTCGACCCAGAAGCCGGCCGCGCCGCGCGAGTAGTCGCCGGTCACCGTGTTGACGCCCTGGCCGAGCAATTCGGTCACCAGGACACCGGTGCCCATCTCGGCGAGCAGCTCGTCGAGCGCGCCGGCATTGGTGGTGACGCGCAGGTTGCGCACGCCGCCGGCATTGCCGGTGCTGGCCAGCCCGAGCTTGCGCGCCGAGTAGCTGCCGAGCACGTAGCGCGCGAGCACGCCGCGCTCGACCAGGGCCGATTCGACCGTCGCCACACCCTCGTCGTCGAAGGCCGCCGAGCCGGGGCCGCGCTTGAGGTGCGGCTCCTCGACCAGGTTCAGCCAGTCCGGCAACACCTTCTGGCCCTGCATGTCGAGCAGGAAGCTGGCGCGCCGGTATTGCGGCCCGCCGCTGACCGCGCCGACCAGGTGGCCGAAGAAGCCGCGCGCCAGTTCGGCCGAGAACACGATCGGCACCTGGCAGGTGGCGATCGGCCGCGCACCCAGGCGCGCCACGGCACGCCGCGCCGCCTCGGCGCCGACACTCGCCGGATCGGCAAGGAAGGCGAAGCCGCGCGCGCTGTCGTAATGGTCGTCGCGCTGCATGCCCTCGTCCTCGCCGGCGATCACCGAGCAGGACAGCGAGGCGTGCGTGCCGAAATCGCGGCCGACGAAGCCCAGGCTGTTGGCGAGCACGCCCCAGCCGCGACCGAGGTTCACCGAGGCCCCTTCGGAGTTGCGGATGCGCGGGTCGGCGGCGAGCGCCGCGGCCTCGCACTGACGGGCGATCTCGACGGCGCCGGCGGCATCGGGTGCGGCCGGATGCCAGAGGTCGAGGTCGGGAAAGCGGGTGGCCAGCCGTGCCGGATCAGGCAGGCCGGCAGCCGGATCGCGCTCGGTGTGGCGGGCGATCGCGATGGCCTGTCGCACGGTGATGTCGATCGAGGCCTCGGCCAGGTCGGCGGTGCTCGCGCTGCCCTTGCGGCCGCCCTGGTAGACGGTCAGCGCAAGGCCGCGGTCGCGGGTGCGCTCGAGGGTCTCGACCTCACCGAGGCGCACATTGACCGCCAGGCCCTCGTCGACACTGAGTCGCACCTCGACATCGTCCGCCCCGGCGGCCTTGCAGCGCGCGATGACGTCCTCTGCGATCGCCGCGAGGCGGTCGAGTTCGGCGTGCGGCGGGGCGTGCGGAACGGAAGCGATGGCGTTGGACATGGACAAGCCTGATGCGGGAAGCCGCGAAGGCTAACACCGGCACCGTGGCGCCGCCGTTGGCGTCCGCGACGGAGCACGGGGTAGCCTACCGCGATGCGATCAGACCAATTCCCGGAAGACGAACTCCCGCCCTCGCGCAGCCAGTTGCGCCGCGAGGCCCTCGATGTGTTCGACCTCGGCGAGCACTTGTGCACGCTGACGCCGAGCCAGCTGGCGAAAGTGCCGCTGCCCGATGCCGTGCTCGATGCGGTGAAGACCACCCAGGCGATCACCTCGCACATCGCGCGCAAACGCCAGTTGCAGTTCCTCGCCAAGCAACTCCGGCGCGTCGAGGACCTCGGCCCGATCCGCGACGCCGCCTTCCAGCCGCTCGAAGTGCGCAGGCGCGAAACCGCGCTGATGCACCGCATCGAGCGCTGGCGCGATCGCTTGATCGAGGAGGGCGACACGGCGCTGGATGCGCTGCTGGCCGAACACCCGCAGGGCGATCGCCAGCGCCTGCGCCAGTTGATCCGCCAGGCACGCCTCGAGCGCGAGAAGCAGAAGCCGCCGAAAGCGCAGCGGGAGATCTACCAGGAGGTCAAGGCGCTGCTGGCCCCGTAGGAGCGCCCTTGGGCGCGAAAGGACCTCGCCGCAAGCCCCATCGCGCCCGAGGGCGCTCCTACGGTTCGGGCGGGGCCAACCCCTCTCGCAGGAGCGCGCTCTGCGCGCGAAAGGACCTCGCCGCAAGCCCCATCGCGCCCAAGGGCGCTCCTACCATCGCGGTGCTGGCCTTGCCCTTCGCTACCGCCCCTCGCGCACCCGGTCCACCCGCGCCGGCACCCGGGCGAAGCGTTCCTCGATGCGGATGCCGAGTTCGGTCTGGCCGGTCTTCACAGTGATCGGCACGATGATGGCGGCGACGCAGCCTTCGGGGTTCGCGCTGCAATCGCGCAAGGGCTTCGCGTAAGCCGCTACGAAATCCTGCTCGTTGTGTTCGAGCGGAAAGGCGGCGAGGAAGTACTCGGCGGCCGGCAGACCGCTGATGCGGAAGGTGCGCAGGCGCGCCGGCAACTCCTCGCAGCGGATCGGCAAGCGGTCGTCGACCGGGATCGCGCACACGCGCGTGGCGCCCTTGCCGGCGCCCTCGTAGGCCAGCCGACCTTCGAGCGTGCCGCCGAGGCTGGTCAACGGATCACCCGCCACCTCGCACGCCAGTTGGGTCGCCCCGTCGTCGCGCTCGGCCAGTCGATAGGTGCGGCGCGGATCGACCGGATCGCCCGCGACCATGCCGCGCAGATCGTCCTCGAAACGCACCTCCAGGCGCCGTTCGGCTGCGGCACGCACGCGATCCAACCCGGCCTTGAACACGAAGGCCAGGCGCCGCGTTCCGCCCTGCTGGACGCTGGCCGAGATCTCCACCGCCGACAGCCCGAAAGCTGCTCGCGGGCGCGCCAGCTCGCAGTTGAGCGTATCGACGCCGCGGACCTGGGTGCGCCGGCAGGTGCTGGCGACTTCCGTACCCTGCATCTCGGCCAAGGCATCGGGGCCGCGCAGCAGCGCTTCGGTATCGGCGCAGGCAAAGTAATCGGCGGCGTTGGCGGATCCGGCGAACAGGAGGAGCAGCAGGAACGACAGGCGCATGGGAATGCTCCGCAGCGATCTCATGCCATCGTCGGCGGCTTCCGGAGTGCTGTCAACGCCAGGTGAGGACGGCTGTTCAGTTCTTCCGGCGCGACTTCGCCTTGGGCTTTTCCTCGGACGATGTGGATGCCTTCGGCGCATCACCGATGATCCCCTTGGCCGGACAGACGGTGTAGATCGGGCACTTCTTGCAGCCAACCGCGAGGGCTACCGGGCACAGGGTCATGGCGCGCGCTCCATCGAAGGAGAGTGCACTGTAGCGCGTTGCCCGCGAGGGTGCACGGATCGGGTGCCGAGCCGAGCCGGCGCGGTCACACGCGACGCTTCATCACCGCTTCGGCCATCCCAGGTCCGCCTCGATCCGCCAGCCGCGCGCGCTGAGCTCCTGACGGGCGCGCGGGCTCAGGCTGCCGGCGACGAGGATGCGGCCGCTGCGGCGGCGGTCGGCACGTTCGACCGGGTCGGTCCAGCTCAGGTGATCGACCGGCAAGGTGATCACGGGCACGGCAGCCCGCGTCCGCGCCATGATGGATTGCTCGAGGGCGCGCAGCTCGACGATGGGGTCCCCGCGGCCAGCGCCGGCGAGCATCTCGAGCTGCTGGATCAGGAAGCGCGCATGGGCTTCGCTTTGCACACCAGCGGCCAGCGCCAGCACCTCGTCGAGGCCACGCAGCGAACCCAACGCCTCGATCGCGCTCACCATGCGCACCTGCAGGCTCGGGCTGAAGACCGGCGTGCGCAGCCACTCGCGCGCGGCGCGACCGTTGGCGCCCCGCGCAACCAGGCGCTTTTCCAGGCGATCGCTGATATCCGCCGGCGGCAGGTCCCACACCAGGTCGTCCAGTTTTCCGGCCACCGAAACCACATTCGAGACACCACCCGACAGCGCCCCGAGCGCGAGGTCCATCGAAGCGCCGCCGGCCACCGCCGCCCAGGCCAGGCGCTCCAGGCGCTCGCCGAGCAGCGGATTGCGCGTGTACGGATCGATGCCGAGCGGCTGCGCCAGCGCGCGCCGGGCCTTGTTCAGGCCGAAGGACTCCTTGGCAAAATCGGTCAGGCGTTCGCTGTTCGGGCTGCCGCCCGAGGACTCGCCGTCCTTGTCACCACCTTCGGCGACGGCATCACCGACACGCTGCGCCACGCGGCGCACGCTTCCGGCGGTCTTCGTGATCAAACGACCGAGCCCTGCCGGAATGCCCTTCACGGTCTCCACCGGCTGTGTCACCACGCGTGCGATGGACTCGCCGGTGCGCGCCGCGGACTGGCGGATGGCGTCGGCAAAGACCTTTCCGCGACTGACCTCGTCGATGCGCGCCAGCGCCGGCATTTCGGCGATGCGTTCGAGCGCGATCTCCCGCCCCTGCGCCTCGATCACACCCCAATCCGTGGTGAAGCGGAACTGCCCGAGGTAGCTCGCCACCTGGGTCTGCTCCGGCAGCGACCAGCCCGCGCCTCGCAGCGGCGTGCCAGAAGGCAGCAGCGCGGAGGTGGCGAGCGTGGGTTCGGATTCGAGCGCGTTGGCGAAGGTGATTGGCGCAAGCACGCATCCCGCCAGCAGCAGGGCGATGCGGAGCGAGCGCGAGGCAGATCGGAACGACATGGTCATGGGCGCGGCAGGGGCTCGGGCGGGCGGATTGTTGGGTCTGGTGCGCGGAGCGCACCGCACCGTCGCGGACTCCGGCCCGGTT
>JANJUH010000505.1 GCA_024710675.1 Lysobacterales bacterium | reverse complement strand
CTGCAGCCGTCGACTTCATCAGACGCATCGAGTTCCACACCACCACCAGCGAACTCAGGCTCATGCCGATCGCAGCCAGCCAGGGCGGGACGAATCCCATGGCCGCTACCGGGATGGCCAGCGCGTTGTAGCCATAGGACAGGCGCAGGTTCTGGCGAATCGTCGCCACCGTGCGCCGCGCCAGGTCGATCGCTTCGGGCAGCGCCGACAGCCGCTGTCCCAGCAGAACCATGTCGGCGTGTGCCTTGGCCAGGTCGGCGCCCTGCCCCATCGCCACCGACACGCGGGCGCGCGCCAGCACGGGTGCGTCGTTGATGCCATCGCCCACCATCAGTGCCGGTCCGTCAACCGCCTGCAGGCGATCGAGCTGCTCGATCTTGCCTTCCGGTCGTTGGTCGGCGTACCAGCGCTCGATACCCAGGCGGTCGGCCACTGCCACCACCCGCGGCGCGCTGTCGCCGCTGAGCAGGATCGGCGTCAGTTCGAGCTCGCGCAGGTGGGCGAGTGTTTGCGGCGCGTCATCACGAAGGCGATCGTCGAGACGGAATCCCGCCAGCGGTTCGCCCCCGCACGCGAGCACGATGTCCGATTCGCCGGGACAGCGCGAGCGCGTCGTCGGCGAGCAGGCCCAGGCGGCACGACCCAAACGATGGAGGCGGCCGGCGATTACGCCCTCGACGCCCTCCCCCGCCACTTGGCGGGCTTCACTCACCTCGATGCCCTCGCCGAGCCCCGCGAAGGCCCGCGCAATCGGATGGTGTGCCTCGCGTTCCAGCGCCGCCGCCAGACCCAAGGCCCGCGAGCTGTCGACGCCCGCCACCGTCTCGACCCGGGCGATTCGCACCAGTCCGTCGGTCAGCGTGCCGGTCTTGTCGAGCACCACCTGGCGCACCTCGGCCAGTTGTTCCAGCGCCGCCGGGCGCAGCACCAGCATGCCCAGGCGCGCCAGGCGCTGGCTGGCCGCTGCGAGCGCGGTCGGCAACGCCAGCGACAGCGCGCACGGACACGACACCACCAGCACCGACAGCGAGACCGCAAAGGCGCGGCTCGGGTCCCACCACAGCCAGATCAGCCCAGTCACGGCGCTCAGCACCAAGATGCGCGCGATGAACAGGCGTGCGACGCGCTCGGCCACCGCCAATGATTCCGGCTTCTCGGACTGCGCGGCATCGGCCATTCGCGCCAAGGAGGACAGCGCAGTGGCGGCACCCAGCCGCTCCACCCGCAAGCGCAGCGGCCGACCGATCGCCACGCTACCCGCCAGCACATGATCGCCAGGCCGCCGCGCCACCGGGCGCGACTCGCCGGAAAGCAGTGCCTCGTCGACTTCGGCCGACTCGGCCAGCAACACGCCATCGGCCGGAATCGTCGTGCCGGCCGCCACCTGCACCTCGTCGCCGGGCTCGAGCTCGATCGTTGCAATCTCTTCGATCACGCCGTCGCGCCAGCGGCGCGCGACGGCCGGCAGGCCGCTGGCCAGCGCGCCCAGACTGACCTGCGCGCGGTGACGCACCGACTGCTCGGCATAGCGTCCCAGCAGCAGGAAGAAGACGAACATGGTCACCGAGTCGAAATAGACCTCGTGGCCGCCCCGCGCCGACTCGTACACGCTGGCGAAAAAGGCCAGCACCAGTGCGATCGTCACCGGCGTGTCCATGCCCAGCCGACGCGCGCTCCATTCCTTCCAGGCACCCCGGAAGAAGGGCTGGCCGGCGTAGAACAGCACGGGCGCCGCGACCGCCATGCTGACCCAGCGGAAGAAATCGCGCACCGCCGGATCCATGCCTTCGAAGGCTCCGGCATACAGCGCCACCGCATACATCATCGCCTGCATCATGCCGACGCCGGCAATCACCAGCCGTTTCATCGCCGTGCGTCGTTCCTGGCGGATGCGCTCGTGTTCCCGCGCCGGATCGGCCAGGTGCGGCGGATAACCGAGGGCCGCCAGCCGCGCCGCCAGTTCCGACAGGGCCACCTCGCCAGTGCGCCAGCGCAGCGTCACACGCTGGGTCAGCGGATGCACCTCGACACGCGTCACCGCCGGCACCGCGCCCAGTGCGCGCTCGATCAGCCAGGTGCAGGCCGCGCAGCGCAGTCCCTCGATGCCGAGCGTGATCTCCGAAATGCCCTCCGGCAAGGCGCGCCCGTAGTAGCGCAGCACGGCCGGGCGGTCGTAGAGGCCGAAATCACCCTCACCGCCGCGACCGGGGCCGACTCCCTCGCAGCGCAGGCGGTAGTAATCCTGCAGGCCCTGACCGTGGATCCACTCCACCGCCGCCTGGCAGCCGGTGCAGCACACGGGTTCGGAACCGGCACCGGTACGGGCACGCAGATCAAGCCCGGCCGGCATCGGCTCCTGGCAATGGAAACACCGACCGGCCGCGCTCATGGGACGAAGCTTAAGCCCCGCGCATCGGCCGACCACACGCCCGGGATTTGCCAGGCTCCATCGGTCGCCGCCAGCCGGGCGTGATAGCCGCCGACCGGATCGCGCAATTCGCCGATGTAGCGACCATCACCGGCCGCGCGCAACACGATCACGTGGTCACGGCTGCGTTCGGTCGGATGCCAGAGCCGCAACTCGAGCGTGTCCGGCGAGCTGGCGGCGGTCAGCTGCAGGGCGACCCGGCTACCGTCGATGTCAGCGCTGCCCGACACCCCGGCCTCGCGCGCCTGCATCTGCCCCACCACATGACCGTATTGCACGGGACCCGTGCGCGCCACCGCGGCCGGCAGTGGCTTGTCACCGTACTTGATGGCGATTCCCAGCGTGGTCAGGCCGGCGATGACGGAGGCGACCACCGGCAGGAAGATCAGCCAGTGCCAGGGCCAGCGGCTGGCGGGAGTGTCCTTGGGTGCCGCCACAGCCAGGGCTTCGCTCATGTCAGGTCCAGTATCAGAGAATGCAATGGTTTAGCTTGCCCTGTTTCGCCGGCCCAGGTGTTGATCGAGGTCAGACGCCCTGCAGGCGTGTTCGCTTCCCGACTCGACGCCGCCGCGGTATACGCCTGACATCGCCTTCACGCCGGATGCCGCCATGACCGCTTCCTTCCATCCGCCGCAACGCCTGCTGCTTGGCCCCGGGCCCTCGAATGTGCCAGAGCGCGTGCTCGCCGCCCTCGCCCGCCCGACCATCGGTCATCTCGATCCGCTCTTCGTCGGCATGATGGACGAGCTCAAGGCCCTGATGCGCCGGGCCTTCCGTACGCAGAACGCGTTGACCATCCCGGTCTCGGCGCCGGGCTCCGCCGGCATGGAGACCTGTTTCGTCAACCTGATCGAACCCGGCGACACGGTGATCGTCTGCCGCAACGGCGTCTTCGGCGGCCGCATGCGCGAGAACGTGATCCGCTGCGGCGCTAACGCCGTGATGGTGGACGACGACTTCGGTCGCCCGGTCGATCCGGCCAAGGTCGAGGCCGCGCTGAAGGCCAACCCGGGCGCGAAGGCGCTGGCCTTCGTCCACGCCGAAACCTCGACGGGCGTCGAATCCGATGCCGCCACCTTGTGCAAGCTGGCCCGCGACCACGGCGCCCTCGCCATCGTCGACGCCGTCACCAGCCTCGGCGGCATTCGCCTGGAGGTCGACGAATGGGGCATCGACGCCATCTATTCCGGCTCGCAGAAGTGCCTGTCCGCACCGCCGGGCCTGTCGCCGCTGAGCTTCTCCCAGCGCGCCGTCGACACCCTCAAGGCGCGCAAGACGCCGGTGCAGAGCTGGTTCCTCGACCTGAGCCTGGTGATGGCCTACTGGCAGGGCGAAGGCGCCCGCAGCTACCACCACACGGCGCCGATCAACATGCTCTACGGCCTGCACGAGTCGCTGGTGATGCTGGAGGAGGAAGGCCTCGAAGCCGCCTGGGCCCGCCACCGCGCCAACCACCTGCGCCTGCGCGCTGGACTCGAAGCGCTCGGCATCGACTTCCTCGTCGACGAAGCCCACCGCCTGCCGCAGCTCAACGCCGTGCGCATCCCCGAGGGCATCGAAGACGCCCCCACCCGCCGCCGCCTGCTCGACGAGTTCAACATCGAGATCGGCGCCGGCCTCGGTCCGCTTGCCGGCAAGGTCTGGCGCATCGGCCTGATGGGCGCCAGCAGCACGCCGGAGAGTGTCGATCGGGTGCTGGCGGCGCTGAAATCGGTATTGGGGCGCTGAGGATCGCTTCGGGACTCGGCAAAACGATGTAGGAGCGCCCTTGGGCGCGAACCGAACTGGCCGCAAGGTCCTTTCGCGCGCAGAGCGCGCTCCTGCGAGAGCCACCCCCTCCCGTAGGAGCCCCCTTGGGCGCGATGAATACTTGCGACCCGGCTCCTATCCTTCGCCGAGGACGGCGTCGCTTGCCGCCAGACCACCTCATCACCGTCCCTTACCGAACCCTCACCCCACCCTCAGTCCGCGCTCACGACACTCACGTCTGCTGCGGGCAGCCTCGGTCTCCCCACCACCGGAGGCATACCATGAACACCGCAACCATCGGATCCCACCACTGGCCCACCAGCCTCTGGCGCAAGCTGATGTGGTCCGGGGCCATCGCCCTGTTGCTGGCGCCGGCTGTCGCCATGCAGTTCAGTACCGAGGTCAATTGGACCCTGGTCGACTTCCTCGTCTTCGGCACCATGCTCGCCATCGCCGGCGGCTCCGTGGAAATCGCCGCGCGGGCCAGCCGTGACCAGGCTTACCTGATCGCGACCATCCTGTCCGTCGGCGCCGGATTCCTGATGGTCTGGGCCAACCTCGCCGTCGGCATCATCGGCAACGAGGACAATCCCGCCAACCTGATCTTCTTCGCGGTCCTCGGCGTCGGCATCCTGGGCGCCCTGATCGCCCGCCTGCGTCCCGCCGGCATGGCCCATGCCCTCCATGCCACCGCCCTCGCCCAGTTTGCCGCCGCGATCACCGCCGCTGCGATGGGCTGGGGTCAGGTCTGGGTGTTCACGGCCATCTACATCGCCCTGTGGCTGATCGCGGCACGGCTCTACGCCAATGCCGCCGAGCGCGAGGCCCTGATGAACCATCCCGACCGCCAGGGCGCGTAGCCGCCGATCCACTCCAGGCCACTCCGGGTCACGCGTGCTGCCCCGCCGCGTGCCCCGAAGCCCAGGCCCACTGGAAGTTGTATCCGCCCAGCCAGCCGGTGACATCGAGCACCTCGCCGACGAAATACAGACCCGGCAGGCGCCGTGATTCCATCGTGCTCGACGACACTTCCCGGGTATCGACGCCACCCAGCGTGACCTCGGCGGTGCGGTAACCCTCGGTGCCACTGCAGACCAGCGGCCAGTGCGCCAGTTGCGTGGCGATGGCCTCGAGTTCCTTCGGCGTGTAAGTGCGCATCGGCCGGCTCTCGAAGGCGTACTCGCACAGGCGCTGCGCGAAGCGCTTCGGCAACAGCTCGCCGAGCACC
>JANJUH010000500.1 GCA_024710675.1 Lysobacterales bacterium | reverse complement strand
CCGGCTTTCGCCGGAATGACGACATGGAGGTCGGTGGTGTCTGCCGCTGCCTCAGTCGCCGGCAACGGCCCGCAAGCGCCGCAGGCGCTCGCTGCGCTCGGCGTCACCCAAAGGCAGCTCTGTCCGCCCCCACACCGGTCCCGGCCAGCCCGGATCGCCCTCGTGGCGGGCGACGACGTGCAGGTGCAACTGGCGCACGACGTTGCCGAGCGCGGCGATGTTGATCTTGTTGGCGGCGAATTCATGGCGCAGGCGCTCGCCCAGCCGGCAGGCGAGATCCATCAGCGCGGCGCGCTCGGCCGGCGTGAGGTCAAAGAGTTCGACTGCGCCGGAGACTCGCGGCACCAGGATCAACCACGGCCAGGGCGCTGACGCCATCGCGCGCACCTCGATGCCATCGACCACCGCCAGCAGCACGCTGTCCGCCACCAGCCGCGTATCGATCTGCCAGTCGCTCATGGCCCGAGGTGCTCGTCGAAGAATGCCAGCGTGCGTTCCAGCGCCAGCGCCGCGCAGGCCGGATCACCGTGCGGATCGCCGAGCCGGTTGAAGGCATGGCCGGCCGGATAGCGATGCAGCGGGACCCCTGGATAGCGCGCCGCCACCGCATCGATGGCGGCGGCGGGGATCACGTCGTCGCGTTCGCCGTAGTGGAAGAGCAGCGCTGCCTGCGGGCGCTCGTGCAGGAACTGGTTCACCAGGCGCCCGTAGTAGCTGGCCGCCGGCAGACCCAGTCGAGTCGCCGCAAGGAAAGCCACGGCCCCGCCCCAGCAGTAGCCGACGACACCTACCGCCGTGCAACCCTGCGCGAACAGGTGATCGGCAGCGGCCCGCACATCGCGCAAGGGCGCATCCATGCCGAGTCGAGTGACGAGATCGCGCCCGCGCACCATGCCGCGTTCGTTGCAGTCGAACTCCGTCCCGGCTTCGAGGCGATCGAAAAATCGCGGCGCGATGGCATGGAAGCCGCGCGCAGCGTAATCGTCGACCAGGGACCGGATGTGCGCGGTAACGCCGAAGACCTCCTGCACGACGATGAGGCCGCGACGCGAGGGCGTCGTCGCCGGACGGGCGTAAGCGGAAAGCGCGGCGCCGTCGATTGCTTGGAGGGAGAGGTCAGTCATCGGGTCTTGCCTTCGGAGGACGCGCACGCGATGAAGTGTAGGGCGGATCCCCGACAGCCACACCGTCGGGAATCCGCCAGTCCACAGCGCCGTGGCGGCATCTTCGCCAGTGGCGAAGGTTCCGCCCTGCGCGGACACGTCAACCTTGATGCCTCAGCGCCTCGATCGGGTCCAGCTGGCTCGCCTTGCGCGCCGGGTAGTAGCCGAAGAACAGGCCGGTGGCCACGGCGAAGCCTGTGGCCAGCATGATCACCTGGGCGTTGAGTTCGATCGGCAGCGCGCCGAATTTTTCGGCGAGCAGCGTGCCGCCAATACCCAGCGCGATTCCGATCAGTCCGCCGGCCAGCGAGATCAGCATCGACTCGGCGAGGAACTGGAGCTGGATTTCGCGCGGCCCGGCGCCCACGGCCATGCGCAGCCCGATCTCGCGGATGCGCTCGGTGACCGAGACCAGCATGATGTTCATGATGCCGATGCCACCGACGATCAGCGAGATCGTGGCCACCGCGCCGAGCAACAGCGACATCAGCCGCGTGGTCTCGCTGCGCGCCGAGACGATTTCGGTCAGGTTGCGCACGGTGAAATCGTCCTCGCCACCGGGCGGGATCTTGTGGCGCTGGCGCAAGAGCTCGTTGATCTGGCGCTCGACCCGCGGCAGGTCCTCGGCGCGCGTGGTGCTGACCGAGATCGACTGCAGCGAGCCCGGCGGCAACCCGATCGAGCCGGCCAGCCGCCGCCGCGCGGTCTCCAGCGGCACCATCAGGATGTCGTCCATGTCGCCGCCCCAGCCGCTCTGGCCCTTGCTCTTCAGCACGCCGACGACGGTGAAGGGCACACGCCCGATGCGAAGCTGCTGGCCGGTGGGATCCACGTCGCCGAAGAGCTCGCGGCGGATCGTGGTGCCGATCAGCACCACCTTGGCGGCCGCCGAGTAATCCCGGTCGCCGAAGTACTGGCCCTGATCGATCTCCCAGCCGTTGGTCTTGAAGTAGTCCGGCTGGATGCCGATCCACTGGGTATTCCAGTTGCGCTCGGCATTGACCACCTGGGTGCCGCCGCGGATCTGTCCGGACACGCCCTCGATACCTTCGACCTCGTTCCTGATGGCGCGCGCATCGCCATCGGTCAGCGAGGTCACCGGCCCCGAACGCACGCCGCCCATGCGGCCGGCACCGCCCCAGATCTCGATGCGATTGCTACCCAGGCCCGCGATGGTGCGGTCGAGCTGCGCCTGGGTGCCCTGCCCGACCGAGACCATGACGATCACCGCGGCGATGCCGATGATCACGCCCAGCGCGGTCAACACGCTGCGCATCCAGTTGCCGCGCACCGCGAACACCGCCATCTCGATGATGTCGCGCAGACGAATCCGTCCGGGCGGCGAGTGGACGGGCCATGCGCCGGTGGCAGCAAGGTCCTGGCTCATGCGTGACTCTCCTCGGCCAGCAGGCCGTCGCGGATGTGGACCACGCGATCGGCGTGGGCGGCGATCTCGGGTTCGTGGGTGATCAGCACCACGGTGTGGCC
>JANJUH010000487.1 GCA_024710675.1 Lysobacterales bacterium | reverse complement strand
CCGCGCGAGGCCCTGCGCCAGATGCGCGGACAGGAGTCTGGCGAGAAGATCCGTGTCGTGGTGCAGCGCGAACGCAAGCAGCGCACGATCGAGCTGACGGTCCCGGAGAAATCCCGCGCCTTTTTCGTGCCGCGACCGCCTGCTCCGCCAGCGCCGCCCGCCCCACCGGCGCCACCGCGCGCGCCGGCCGCAGCACCCACGCCGCCGGCCCCGCCGGCGCCGATGGCGACGATTTAGCGCGAGAATCGACAGACCCGGCGAAACCGTAGGAGCGCGCTCTGCGCGCGATCACAGGCGGCAGGCGCCCCAAAGGGTCGAGCTGCCATCGCGCCCGAGGGCGCTCCTACGGGAGTCGGGTCATGCTCGCCGCGTCAATCGCACCGCCAACTCGTGCAGCCCGCTCGGGTGCTCGATGCGACGCGGGGCTTCGGCGGGCCACTCCCAGTGGCTGTCCGGGAACAGCGCCCGCATAGCCGCCAGTGGGCAGTCGAAGGGCGGGCCGCCCTCGCGACCGGTCTGCATGAACAGCGCGAGCAGCACGCCACCCGGTTTGAGCCAGCGCGCGAGGCGTTCGGCGTAGGCGGGCAGGCTGTCGGGATGCAATGCGCACAGGCAGGTCTGTTCGTAGATGCCGTCGAAAGGCTGCCTGGGCTGCCAATCGAGAACATTGGCTTCGATGCACTCGGCAGACAGGCCACGCGCCGCCAGCCGTTCACCGAGTCGCGCCAGCGCGCTCGGGGCGAGGTCGACCGCAGTCACGTCGCAGCTCGCCGCCGCCAGCGCATCGACCTCCCAACCCTGGCCGCTGCCGGGCACCAGCCAGCGCCCCGGCGGCACCTCGCCACGGGCCAGCCATTCGAGCAGCGCCGGGCTCGGCCCGCCGCGATCCCAGCCGGTCTGGCCGGCCTGCCAGCGCGCTTCCCAGGTGGCGTCGAGCGCCGCCTGCGGATCGGCGCTCACGCGCCCGCCGCCTCGCGGTGGTAGCGCGTGGCGACTTCGACTTCCTCGCGCGAACCCAGGAACACGGCGACGCGCTCGTGCAGTGCCTTCGGTTGCAGCTCGAGCAGGCGCTGATGGCCGTTGGTCGCCGCGCCGCCGGCCTGTTCGACGATGAAGGACATCGGGTTGGCCTCGTACATCAGGCGCAATTTGCCCGGCTTGTCCGGCTCGCGGGCATCGCGCGGGTAGATGAAGATGCCGCCGCGGGTCAGGATGCGGTGGACGTCGGCGACCATGCTGGCCACCCAGCGCATGTTGAAGTCCTTGCCGCGCGGGCCGGTCTTGCCGGCCAGCAACTCGTCGATGTAGCGCCGCATCGGCGGCTCCCAGTGGCGCATGTTCGACATGTTGATCGCGAATTCGCGCGTGGCTGCCGGGATCTTCATCTGCCGCTCGCTGAGCAGGAAGGAGCCGACCTCGCGATCGAGCGTGAAGCTGGCGACGCCGTGGCCGGTGGTCAGCACCAGCACCGTGTTCGGGCCATACACCGCATAACCCGCCGCGACCTGGCGCGCGCCCGGCTGCAGGAAGTCCTCCTCGCGCGGCTCGGCGACGCCATCGGGGCAGCGCAGCACGGAAAAGATCGTGCCGACCGAGATGTTGACGTCGATGTTCGAGCTGCCGTCGAGCGGATCGAAGAGCAGCAGGTACTCGCCCTTCGGGTAGCGGTTCGGGATCGCGTGCGGGTGGTCCATCTCCTCCGATGCCAGCGCCGCGAGATGGCCGCCCCATTCGTTGGCCTCGAGCAGGATCTCGTTCGACAGCACGTCGAGCTTCTTCTGCACCTCACCCTGCACGTTCTCCGAGCCGGCGCTGCCCAGCACGCCGCCGATCGCGCCCTTGCCGATCGCGATCGAAATGGCCTTGCAGGCGCGCGCGACGACTTCGATCAGGAGGCGCAAATCGGCATTCAGATGCCCGTGTTCGCGTTGCTGCTCGATCAGGTATCGGGTCAGCGAGATCGGTCGCATCGGCGGGCTCCGGGTGAAGGGCGATGGTCGCGGATTCTCGGGGCTGCGGAGGCGGGAGGGAAGGGTGATCACGAGGGCACGGATGCACGAGGGCACGAGGGCATGTGGCCGCGGCCAGAACCAGACCGTGCGCCCGGCTTCTGGCCCTCGGACGCCCGGAACGCCCCACATTGACGCAGGCTCGCTGTTCGCGATGCTCTTTCGTGCCCTCGTGCCCTCGTGCCCTCGTGCCCTCGTGCCCTCGCACGGGGCTAGACTCACCCCATGTCCTCCTCCGCCTCCCGCAAGCCGCGCAAGCGCCGGCGCGCCCCCTTGCCCCTGCCAGCTGGTGCACCGAGCCCGGTGCTCGCGCTGTCGCGCGCCACGGGCGTGGAAACCGCGGCGTGGGCGGCGGCGCAGGCGGCGGGCCTGGCGGTGACCGGCCACGTGCCCTCGGGTACACGCCGCGGCGAGGGCTTCGAGGCCTGCCCCGGCACCCATCCGGGGCAGGCGCTGAAGTGGACGGTGCGCGCCGCGCCGGCGCTGCTGGTGCTGGCCACCGAGCGCAATCCGGGCGGTCGTGCCGGGCAGGCGCTCGAGATCGCCCGTCGCTACCGCCGGCGCGCGCTCCTGCTGACGCCGGCCGATGATCTCGATACCGTGCTCGGCGTCTGGTGGACGACGCGCCCGGTGCCGCTGTTGGCGCTGTCCGGCCCCGAAGGGGCAATCGACGCGCCGCTGCTGGCGCTCATCGAGCGCGTGATGGCCTGGCTGGCCGCGCACCCGCACACGCCGTCACGGCGCGAACTCAGGCCCTGGTCCGCGGGTCGATCGCGTGCTGCAGCACGTCGACGGCGAGGTTGACCAGCGTCACGATCAGCCCCGCGGCGAGCACGGCGCCGAGCAGCAGCGTGTGGTCGCGATTCTGCGCGGCGCTGACGAGGGTGCGGCCCAGGCCCGGAATGCCGAAGACCTGCTCGATCACCGCCGAGCCGGTGAGCAGCGCAATCAGCAAGGGGCCGAGGTAGCCGACCGACTGCGCCAGTGCCAGCGGCAGCGCGTGCCGCCAGACCACACGTGAGGCGCCATAGCCGCGCGCCCGTGCCGCCAGCGCCGGCGCCGCTGCCAGCGCCGCGCGCAAGTTCTCCGACAGCGCGCGCAGCAGCACGGCGAAGGCCGGTACCGCCAGGCACAGCACCGGCAGCACGAAGTTGCGCGGCGAATCCCAGGCGAAGCCGGCGGCCGGCAACAGCCGCCATTCCAGTGCAAACAGCCAGACTAGCAACGGCGCCAGCACGAACTTCGGTAGCGCCATCGCCAGCAAGCCGCCGGCCGAGGCCAGTCGCGCGCCGTGGCGCCCGGGGGCGAGCCAGGCGGCCAGCGGCAGTGCGGTAAAGAGCGCCAGCAGCGCGGCGATGGCGCCGAGGGTCAGCGTGATCGGCAGCGCGCCGGCGAGGATCTCGACGACGGTGTAATCGGGGTACTGGAAGGACGGCCCGAGGTCGCCGCGCAGCGCGCCAGCCAGGTAGTCGATCGCCAGCGGCAGGAAATCGCGCTCGGTGCCGTAGCGCTCGGCCAGCGCCGCCTCGATCTCCGGCGGCACGCTGCGCTCGCTGTCGAAAGGCCCGCCCGGCACCGCGCGGACCAGCGCCAGGCAAACCAGCGCCAGCACCGCCATCGTGGCAGCGGCCGCGAGCAGGCGGCGCAGCAGGAACAGGGGCCAGTGGGTCATGTGAAGCGGCAGGGGACAAGGGGCAGGGGACAGAGTTTGCGCGATGGTCAGTCCGTGACGCGAGCCTCATCCCCTGTCGCCTGCCCCTTGCCCCGGCTCTTTGCTGCGGTCAGAAAGGGGGCAGGGGACAGAGTTTGCGCGATGGTCAGTCCGTGACGCGAGCCTCATCCCCTGTCGCCTGCCCCTTGCCCC
>JANJUH010000448.1 GCA_024710675.1 Lysobacterales bacterium | reverse complement strand
GAACTCGGCAGCGCCGGTGTCGATGCTGCGCTGGGCACCGCTGCCTTGCACCACCAGTGCTCCTGGGTCGCTGGCGGCGGGCGCTGCCGGCAAACGCAGCAAGGCCAGCGTGGCGCGCCCGGCATAGGGCATCTCGACGGCCAGTTCCGTAGCGAGCCAGCGGATCTCGCCGGCGGTCTCGGCGAGGGGTCGACCCCAGCGCGAGCGCACCTCGAATTGCGCCGGCCAGCGCCGTCCCCCGGGTCCGATGACGACAAGTCGGCTCAGGTCGACATCGCGCAGCGCCCTGGCGCGGGCGATCGGCAGCGCACCGCGGGCGACCTCGCTGCGGGCCTCCGGACGTGGCGCCTGATCGCTGACGATTTCGAAGCAAGCCAGGCGCTCGGCGCCCGCGAGGTCGGGTGCGGGAAGCGTAACGCCACCCAGCGTGCCGCTGACGCAGTCGAGCAGGGTGGGCTCGAAGCCGTCGGCGAACAGGGCCTGGGCCGGGCTCGCGACAACCAGCCCGGCCGGGCTGGCGCCGCAGCACAGCAGAGCAAGCAGGCTGGTCCATTGGCCCATCGATGGCGGTTTCCTGTGCCACGGTGCAGGGACAATGGCGCCTGCCGCCGGGCCCGGCGAGCCCATGCGCAGGGGATTGACAACGTTCCCGTGAATCCTCCCTTTGGCGCGCCACCTTGGTCTGGCCGGAAAGATCGTGCCGCTTTCGACGCCCGGGACCGGGTCGTTCCGGGTCTGCCCGAGTGGCGGTCCTGTGATGGCTGGGCGCCAGCCTGCCCGGCAGGCGGCGGCCCAGCGTGCGAGATCAGCGGCCGGAGCCTTCGTCAAGCCCCTGAACCCGTGGCTGCCGCAGCCGGCTGCCCGGCCCAGGATGCTCGCAGTCCTGAAGGAGGTCGAGCGGATGCGTGCTGTTCTTTGCCTTGTGGGCCTGGTCGGGCTGGGCATGCCGGCTACGGCGCAACACCTGCGCCTGGCCGAGCAGAGTCGAGACGAGTACGAGTTGCCGATCCAGGCCGCGGCCGTCGGTGATCTGGACGGCGATGGCATCGAGGATCTGGTTGCCAGCATCCTGCCGCTCGAGTTCACCGCCGATCCAGGCCGGATCGCCGTGCTGGCGGGCGGCAGCCTGATCGGCGACGTCCATACTGCGGACCTGCCGCAGGGCCTGGTCCTGAGCGACCTGGATGGCGATGGCGACCTCGATGTGGCGGTCGCGCAGCAGGGCGGGACGGCAAGCCCGGTGGAGGTCTACATCAACCTCGGTGGCGTGCAGGGCGACAGCCCGGGGCGGCTGCGTCCGGCCGGGCTGGCGCTGGCACCGCTCTGGCAGGCGCGGCAGGTTCTTGCTGTCGATGCCGATGCGCGTCCCGAGACGCCGGACGATCTCTTGCTGGTGCGCTTCGGCTTCCCGCCGCTGTTGCTGCGCAACCTGACCCAGCCTGGCGAGGACCCACGCTTCGCGCCCTGGCAGAGCTTCGACTTCGAGCTGCGTGCGGCCGCGGCGGTGATCGATGCCAATGGCGATGGGCGCGAAGACCTGTTCATGGCCACGCCATGCACCCTGGCGATACAGCAGGGCGTCGATGCCGAGCCGCCCTATGTGCTCCATGACGTGCCGGCCTGCGCCGGGCTCGGTGAAGGCGTCGGCGAGTCGATCGCCGCCGAGATCCTCTCGACCGCGCCCTGGCGCATCGGCATCGCGCTCGGCACCTCGCACGCCGTGCACTGGCTGCACCAGGAGGGACCCGGGCCTGCCGACTTCGTGCTCGGTCCCGCCTTGCCGGGCTCCGGGGCGGTGGTCCTGATCGATGCCGACGGCGATGGGCTGCGCGACCTCGTGGCGGCCGGTTTCGAGTCCACGGTGATCGCCGACAGCGGGCGAGTGTTCCGGCGACTGTCGGCGACGCTCTTCGATGCCAATCCGCTGCAGCACCTTCCGGGTGCGGCGGACGCGCGACTGCGGATGACGAGCGAAGGCGAGCGGCTGTTCCTGGCACGCCGCTTCGGGGTCTCGGCGCATTACGCCTGGGCGGCGATGGCTCCGCAGGCGACGGTAGGCTTCGATACCCGGCTGCATCACGGGCCACCAGGGCGGATTCCGATGCCGCTGATCGCAGAGTATGTGGGTGCAGATCCGGTCAGTGCGCAGGTGCACGTGCAGTTTCCGTCGGGCGGCAGCAGCACCCGGACCTTCGAGCTGCCGGCCTACGCCAGCGCATTGCCGCAGCCCTACATGAGGGATCTCGGCGCGGCCATCGGCGAGTTCAACCTCACGATCGTCGCGCTCTCGCCACCGGCGGGTCCCGGTACCTTGCCGCAATCGACGGTCGTGCGTACGGTCCCCGCGGAGCCCGAGCCGCAGCTGTGCTACTTCGAGATGCTGCAGCAATGGACCGGCTTCTGGCCGAGTCGCCCATCGGGCGTCGAAGGCTCCGGCGCGATCGCCGAGCTCGCCTTGCTGCGTCGCTTGCGCGACGAGCAGTTGCGGGCCACGCCCGGTGGCCAGCATCAGGTCGCGCTCTACGAATCCTTGCAGGCCGAGCTCTGGCAGGCGAGCTTCCGTTCCAGCACCTTCATCGATCGCCTGCGTGAGGTGAAGGAAGCCTGGATGCCGGCGATGCAGAGTCTGGTCGATGGCGACGGCACGGCCCTGATCACGCCACCGATGGTGACGCTGCTCGATGGGGTCCTCGACGAGTTCGAGGTCCACGGCTCCGAGGCCTTGCGCAGTGCCATCGCGCGCGAACGCGAGGCGCTCGGCCTGCGCACGCTGTCCGGGCAGCCGGTTTCCGAGTTCAGGCGCCGCTGGGAGGCCGCGCGGGTGCATGCCGATGGATTCGAGTGAGCGCTTGGTGGCAATGGCGGGATCGTCGCAAAATGGGGGTTCTCGTGGAGGACCGATGCAGCCGCTGGCGATCGCCCTGGTCGAAGACGAACCCACCACACGCCTCGCCGTTGCGGCCCGCTTGGCGGCCGTGGAGGGTTACCGGGTGCTCTGGCAGGCCGAGCGCCTGGATCAGGGTCTGGCCGAGCTGCACCGGCAGCCCCCGCAGCTTTTGATTGTCGATCTGGGCTTGCCCGATGGCTCCGGCCTCGACCTGATCGCCGCGGCGCGTCGGCTGGATCCCGCCATCGGCATCCTCGTGCTGACGGTGTTCGGTGACGAACAGAAGCTGATCCGGGCCATCGAACAGGGCGCCCGCGGCTACCTGCTGAAGGACGAGCCGGCGATCGGGCTGGTCGATGCCATCGAACAGCTGCGGGCCGGCGGTGCGCCGATGAGTCCCGCGATCGCCCGTCACCTGGTCAGTCGCCTGCTGCGCCGCGAGGCGCCACCGCCGCTGGCCGAGCAGGGGGTGCTGACCGCGCGCGAGGTCGAGGTGCTCGAACTGGCGGCCAAGGGCTACAACCACGCCGAGGTGGCGCGCCTGCTCGGCCTCAGCGCGCACACGGTGGCTTCCTACACCCGACGCATCTACGAAAAGCTCGAGGTGCGCTCCCGCGCCGAGGCCCTGTTCGAGGCCAGACGCCTCGGCTTGCTGGGCCATGGGCGCTGAGCAAAGGTCTCGCGCCGGGGCCGCGCGTCCCATCCTGCAAGGTGTCTTGCTCGCTCTGTTGCTGATCGCGGGCCTGGATATCCTGGTCCGCACCGAGCCGCCGGAGAGGCTATGGCGCATCGACAGCGCCGAACGCGCGGTGGCACTGGCCAGCGGGCCGGATGCCGCCAGCTTCATTCCGGTTGCCTTGCCCGACGATGCCCCGTGGATCGCCAACGAGAAGCGGCAACGCGCCTACTATCGTCTGCGCTTCGACCTGCCCGCCGACGAACCAGCCTTGTGGGCCCTGCTGATCCGCAAACCCTTCGCTGCGGTCAAGGTCTGGGTCAACGGCGAGTTGCTGGCCGATGCCGGTGTCGAGCGCAAGAGATTGCCGGAGTACCGCCACGATCTGCGCTACAACCTTTCGCCCGGCCTGCTCCGCCAGGGCAGCAACGAGATCCTGATTCTCTCGGTCAGCCAGACCTGGCAGGCCGGACTGGCCGAGGTCTGGCTGGGTGATTCCGCTGAACTCGCGCGCTACAAGGCCCAACGCAACCGGGTGGAGAAGGACTTCCCGCGCATTGCATTGCAGGTGATTGCGGTCCTTGCGGTGATCCTCGGCGGAGTTTTCCTGGTTCGGCGCCAGGAACCGGCCTTCGGCTGGTTTGCCGGCGCCCTGCTGCTCTGGGCCCTGCACACGCAGCTCACCCTGCGCGGCAGCGCTGTCTTCGATTCACCCGAGTTCTCGCGCCCGCTCGCTGCCGTGGCGCTGGCCTGGTTCGTGGTCCTCGGCATGGTCTTCGTGCACCGCTTGCTGGCCATCGAGGGCCGCCGGCGCGAGCGTCGGGTCGCGCTGGCGACGACGCTGGCCACGCTGCTGATCTACCTGCCCTCGCTGGCCAATCGTCCCGAGTTGTTCCATGCCTTCGTCCACGGGCTCTACGTGCCGCTGGTGCTGGTGGTGGGGGCGTTGATCGCGCAGACGCTGTACCTGGCGCAGCGCAGCGGACAGCCCGAGGCGCGCTGGTTGCTGACGCTCGCCTCGGCCCTGCTGGTGATCGGAATCCGCGATTGGCTGCGTGATCTCGGATGGCTCGGCGGGCCCGACTCGCTGCGCTACCTGCCCTTCGCGGCGCCCTGGGTCTTTGCGGTCTTCGGCGCGATGCTGCTGCGGCGCCATGCGGCCGCGCTGACGGCTGCCGAGCAAACCAATGCCGATCTCGAAGCCAAGGTCCGGGCGAAGACCGCCGAGATCGAGCGCAACTGGCAGCACATCGCGGTCATCGAGCGCGAACGTGCGCGCTTCGAGGAACGGGATCGGCTGATGCGCGACATGCACGACGGCGTCGGCGGGCATCTGGTGCAGGCGCTGTCGATGGTGCAGGCCGGGCAGGGTGGCGACCGCATTGCCGAGGCGGTGCAGGCCGCACTCGACGACCTGCGCCTGCTGATCGATGCCAGCGACACCCATAGCGAGGGTCTGAGCGATGTGCTGGCGCGCTTCCGCGAGCGTCTGCAGCGCCGTCTTGCCGCGCTCGGTATCTCGCTCGACTGGGACTTCACGTCGATGCCGGCGCTGCCGGTGTTGCATCCCGAACGCAGTGTGGACGTGTTGCGCATGCTGCAGGAGCTGTTCACCAACTCGATCAAGCATGCGCAGGCCCGGCGCATCACGCTGCGCTGCCTGCGGCTGGTGGCACCTGCAGTCGGCCAGCCCGAGCAGTTGCTCTTCGAGTACCGCGATGATGGTCGCGGGCTGCCCGCGACGGCCGCGCGCGGTCGCGGACTCGCCAGCATCGAACAGCGCGCGCGTCGACTCGGTGGGCAGTTGCAGCTGATCACCGGTGGGTCCGGCTTCGCCGCGCGCTTCTGCTTTCCCTTGCACGCCGACGAGGTGTGAGGCGACTGCTCGCCGTTGCGGGCGGCCTTCGGTGCGGCGCACGCGAAGCGACCCGGATGGCAGCGTGAGCCGTCCATGTCGACTCCAAGGGTGTCCTCGATCGAATCAGCCACGAATCCGTCGATTCGAACGCCCGATCGGAAAGTCCAGCTGAACTGCACATGGCCGTAGCGCGGATCGCCCTCGCCGGTGGCGTTGGGCGCGACGCGCGCGAAGCAGCCGCGGTCGAGGTAGAAGCCGCCGGCTTCGACTCGCAGGGTGTCCCGGATCAGCCACGGGATGAAGCACTGAGGCATGCCAGATCGGTTCATCCGGAGGCCGGGTAGCCCTTACATCGACCGGAGCGTGGCGATCGTGGCTGTCCGGTGTGCACGTGGGCACGATTGACGTCGTTCGCCACACCCTGCAGGCGCCGCGGCGGTGAAAGGGGTGCTGGGCTGGAAGCACCGGGAGCCGCAGGAACCGCCAGACCGGGAGCCGCTTGACGCTCGCTGGCGGAAGGCTGGTTCATTGAATTCAGCGCCGAGCTGACGCGGCAAGCCGCTGCTGCGCCCGGCCCAGCCAGATCCCGAGGGCGGCCCAGGCGAGGGCGAGTGGGACGGCAATGCTGGCGAGCGCAGCGAGGCCCATGCCGAGGCGTCCCAGCAGGCCTTCAACCTGGGCGCCGGCGACATCGCCGAGGCGATAACCTACGGTGTCGATGAAGGCCTTGGCCTTGTACTTCTCCTCGCGATCCACCACGGTGTACAGGGTTTCGCGCGCCGGGCGCATCAGCGCGCGTTGAACGGCGCGAAACACCGCCTCGAAGATCACCAGCAGCGCGATCGAGGCGACCATCGCCAGGCCGATGAAGCCCAGCGCGACGGTGAGCGGCAACAGGGCCAGTGTCACCGGGACGCCGAGCCGGTGCATCAGGTGACCCGCCAGCACCGCCTGCAGCGCCAGCGTGGCGATTTGGGTGGCCATGTCGATGTGCGCGAACCAGGTGGTGCGCAGGTCCAGGTTCTCGCCCAGCGCCGCCACCATCTGCAGCCGGGTGAAATAGAGGAAGGTCACCATCACCGCGAGGATCAGCACGTAGGCGGCAATGCCGAGCAGGTAAGGTGAGCGCAGAGTCGCGCGCAGGCCCTCCCAGGCCTTGCCGCCGATGCGCGTCGATTCGTCGACGAAGGCCGGGGCCTCGTCATCGTCACGCCAGGCGCGTTCGGGTTGCACCCGCACCAGCGCGACCGCCGCCGCGACCGCCGCGAGCAGGAACCCGGCCGACACCGGCAGCAGCATCGCGGTGCCCAGCGGCTGCGCCAGTTGCCCGGCCAACCACGGTCCACAGATCGCCCCCAAGGTGCCGCCGACCGCGATCAGCGGGAAGAAGCGCTTTGCCTGGGCTAGCGAAAAACGATCGGCCAGGAGCGCCCAGAACAGCATCGTCGCGAACAGGTTGAAAACGCTGAACCAGACATAGAACACCTGGCCGCTGACGACGCCCACCGATTGCGGCGCGGCGGTGAGCAGCCCGTAGAAACCGATCAGCCCGAGCGCGAAAAAACCATAAGTCGCGGTGACGAAGCGCAGGCGCGGCAGCCGCGCGACCAGCCAGCCGAAGACGGGATTGACCAGCAGCGTGACCACGGCCGTGCCGATGAACAGCCAGCGCACCTCCTCGATGCCGCGTTGCATGCCGAGCGCATCGCGCGCCGGCCGGATCACCATCAGCGCCGTCAGCACACAGAAGAAGAACAGCGCCGCAAGGAGCACCGGCAGCCATTCCTCGCGGCGGACATTGAACACTCGTTGCAGGAAGTCGCCCATGGCGGGCAGCCTGCGGCGAATGCCCGTGCGTCGCCAAGCCTTAAAGTCATGGCCGGAGGGCGAAATGCGGCTGGGTAGGGTGCCGGCGAACGAAGTGAACCGCACCGGCGGTGATGCGAGGGGCCCCGATGGTGCGATTCGCTGCGCGAACCCCACCCCAGGTGCCCGGACAGTCCTTCGTGGCCAGACGCAGGGTGACGATGAATGAAGTGACCTGCATGTTCGCCCTGGCCATCACTCGAAGCCGTTCTCGTGAATCGTGATCGGCAGCGCGATGCCGTAGCCGGCCTCGACGGCGCGCGTGCCGTCGCCGACCGCGACCTCGATCCAGTCCGCGAGTACACCGCTGGCGCCCGGCCGAGGCGCGTAGCGGATCTGCAGCTCGTTGCCCTCGATCGCCAGGTGCACGGTGCCGTGTTGGCCGTGGTTGCGGACGATGGGGACCAGGTTCTGGCCGCCCGGGTTGCTCAGCGTGGCGCGCATGGCCCAGGTGCCATCGGCCAGCGCTTGCGGATCGCCCAGCAGCGTTGCCGACAGGCCGTGCGTCACGGCGGGGCAATCGCCGCCGCCGGGTATTCGCGTGGTCAGTGGGCGGCTCAGGCGGCTGCGGCGTCCGAGGGAATCTGTGCATTCGATAGAGATCACTTCACCCTTGTCCGCGGAGAAGGGATCCGGGCTCAACGCGATGGTCAGGGAGCCCGAGGGCGGCAGCACGCGGAAGTTGCTGTCATCCGGGCACTGCGCCACCGGCAGGGGGCAGGTCGCAGCGCGCCAGGTCGACACGTTGCCCACGCCAACGACGCGGCACGAGCTGCCATCGGATTGCCAGCTCACCTGCACCGTGGCGGGCTGGAAATCCACGCACTCGGGTGCCTCGGAGGGCGTGATCGCGAGGCTGAGCTCCGGGGCGCTGCCGGTGGTCGTTTCGTACAGGAAGGCCGCTCCCGCCGCCCCGGTC
>JANJUH010000428.1 GCA_024710675.1 Lysobacterales bacterium | reverse complement strand
GCAGCGCCACCAGCGCCAGCGTATTGCCGGTGCGCAGTGCCGGGTCGCGGCCGCCGCGCACGATCGATTCGAGCTGCACGCGGAACTCGATCTCGCGTATGCCGCCGGGGCCGAGTTTGAGATCCTGCTCGCGGTCACGCCGGCGCACTTCGGCATCGACGAGAGACTTCAGTTCGCGCAGGCCTTCGAGGGCGGCGTAATCGAAGTAGCGACGCCAGACGAAGGGCCGCAGACGCTCGAGCAACTCACGTCCTGCATCCGCATTAGCGCCCACTGGCCTCGCGCGCAGCAGCGCGAATCGCTCCCAGTCCCGACCCTCGCGCTGGTAATAGGCCTCCATCGCATCGAAGGACAAGGCCAGCCGGCCGGCACTGCCGAAAGGCCGCAGTCGCCAGTCGACCCGGTGGCAGAAGCCCTCGGCGCTGGTGTCGCCGAGCAATTGGCTGATCCGCTGCACCATGCGCCCGAAGAATTCCTCGTTGTCGAGTGCACGGCGACCGTCGGTCTCGCCGGCAGACGGGAAGGCGGCGATCAGGTCGATGTCGCTGCTGAAATTGAGCTCGCCCGAGCCGAGCTTGCCGAGTCCCAGGATGACGAGCGGCTGGATCCGCCCTTCCTCGTCGCGCGGCTCGCCGTGGCGCGCCACCAGTTCGCGACGCACGGCAGCGCTGGCAATCGCCAGGCAATGCTCGGCGAGGCGTGTCGACCGCGCCAAGGTGGTCTCGACCTCGTCGCGCCCGAGCACATCGTCGATGACCATCGACAGCGATTCGGCACGGCGATAGCGGCGCAGTGCATCGGCGAGTTCAGGGTGGTCGTTTGCGGGTGGGGCGAGGGCTTTGCGCGCGGCGGCGTTCGGCCGGCCCGTGACCAATGACAGCAGTTCCGGACGACGGGTCAGTTCGTCCCAGGCGAAGTCGCTGGCCAGCAACAGCGTGTCGAGCGCGGCGCCTTTGCGCGCGCCGTCGAGAGCGCCGCGGCGCTCGGCCAGCCAGTCGGCAAAAGGATCCGTCATCGCGGCGACGCTTTTCGGGGGCATTGACGCCGACGATAGCGCCCCGTCAGGCCGCGGCGGACAGGACTTCGTGGCCGGCTTCGGCAAACTGCACGCGGCGGGTGACGCCGCAGACCAGCTCGTAGCCGATGGTGCCGGCCGCCTCGGCGACCTGCTCGACCGGCAACTCGGGTCCCCACAGCAGGACCTCACTGCCGACATCGGCGGCCGGCGCCGCGCTCAGGTCGATCGCCAGCAAGTCCATCGAAACGCGCCCCACCACGCTTCCCGCCTGTCCCGCGACCTTGACCGGGGTGCCCGAGGGCGCATGGCGGGGATAACCGTCGCCGTAGCCGATCGCCGCGATGCCCACGCGCATTGCGCGCGGGCAGGTGAAACTGCCGCCGTAGCCGATGCGCTCGCCGGCGGCGCACTCGCGGACCGAGATCAGGCGGGTGGTGAGTGTCATCGCCGGCTCGAGACCGAGGTCGCGGCCACTCTTGCGGCGAAAGGTGGACAGGCCGTAGAGCATGCCGCCCGGGCGCACCCAGTCACCGTGGCTGGCCGGGAAGGCCTGCAGCGCCGCCGAGTTGCACAGCGAGCGCTCGCCGGGCAGCCCTTCGATCGCGGCCGCAAAGCGCGCCATCTGGCCCTCGGTCTGTTCGCGGTCATTCTCGTCGGCCGAGGAGAAATGCGTCATCCAGCGGATCTCGCTCACGCAAGCCAGCGCGTGGACGCGCTCGTGGATCCGTCGCGCCTCGGCGGGGGCGAAGCCGAGGCGGTTCATGCCGGTGTCGAGCTTGATCCACAGCGCGATCGGCGGGCCGGCCGGAGCGCGCTCCAGCAGGCGCAGTTGCGATTCGTGGTGCAGCACGCAGTCGATGCCGAGTTCGCGCACCAGCGGGAGGTCGCCCGCCTCGTCGAAACCCGGGAACAGTACGATGCGGTGACTCATGCCGGCGCGGCGCAGGCGCTCGCCGTCGACCAGCGTGGCGACGCCGAAGGCATCGGCGTCGGCCAGCGCCCCGGCGACGCGCTCCAGGCCATGGCCGTAGCCGTCGGCCTTGACCACCGCCATGACCTTGGAGCGCGGCGCGAGCTGGCGCACGCGCTGGAGGTTGTGGGTGAGGGCAGGCAGGTGGATGGTCGCAGTGGTTGCACGCATGGTGATCGGGTAGGCAGGAGACGAGGCGAAGGGTCGAGGAGTGTCGCGGGCGGGGCAAGCCCTGGCCGATGGCAATGCGCGGGCGGTGTTCAGTCGGTGTTGCGTTCGAAGAGCGCTGCGTAACGCCTTGCCCGTGCCTCGACGCCTTCCGAGCCCGCCAGTCCGCTTGCCACTGCCAGCGCGTCTGCGCCCTCGGCGATCAACTCGCCGCCGTTCTCGGGCGTAATGCCGCCGATCGCCACCAGCGGCAGCCCGAGGGTCCTGGCCTTGCGCAGAAGAAAGGGTTCGGCGTGGCGCGCATTGGGCTTCGTGCGGGTCGGGAAGAAGGCGCCGAAAGCCACGTAGCTGGCGCCCGCATCGGTGGCGCGTTGGGCGTTGACCACGCTGTCGTAGCAGGAGGCGCCAATGATCGCCAGCGGCCCCAGGCGTGCCCGCGCCGACGCGATCGTCGCGTCCATCTCGCCGAGGTGGACGCCGTGCGCCATCAACTCGAAGGCCAGTTCGACATCGTCGTTGACGATGAAGATCGCGCCCGCGCGCCGGCACTCGGCGTAGACCACACGCGCCCGCTCGGCGCGCTCGGCTGGACTGGCGTCCTTGTCACGGTACTGCACCAGCCGGGCCCCGCCGCGGATCGCGGCAGCCGTGGATTCGGCCAGTTGCGCAGGGGGTGCCCAGGAGGGATCGATGAGCGCGTAGAGGCCGCGGATCAGGCCAGGATTCATCGCAGAGTCTGCAGGGTTTGCACAGCCGCTGATGATCGCATGCCGGGCTTCACCTGCCGTGACGCCTGCACTCCGCTAGCATCCCGCGCTTTGTTGACAGGAAAGGCCTTCATGAGCAGCAGCGAACCGAGCGACGGGCGTGGTCCATGGCGCACCTGGGTGTGCGTCGTGTGTGGCTGGATCTATGACGAGGCGGCAGGTTTCCCGCAGGACGGCATCGCCCCCGGCACGCGCTGGGAAGACGTGCCGGATTGGTGGACCTGTCCGGAATGCGGCGTGACCAAGGCCGATTTCGACATGGTCGAGGTGTGAGCAGCCTCGGCTGGCGCGGCTAGGTCGACATCGCCATGGTGCCCTTGCTCCTGCCCTTGTGGCTGGCGCTGCCGCCCGACTGTCCGCCCGACCAGGCGGATTGCGAGGCCGCGCGCCTGCCGGCCGTGGAGACGCGCGAACGCCGCGAGACGCGTAGCGATGCGGCGGTCGAGCTGGATCTCGATCGCTGGCGCGAAGGGCGCCGGGCGCTCGACCTGACCGAGGCGCTGTCGGAATTGCCGGGCTTCGTCGCCCGGCCGCGCTTCAACGAGGCGCAGGACGCGCAGGTGAATGTGCGCGGCTTCGGTGCGCGTTCGCCCTTCGGTGTGCGTGGGCTGCGCATCGAGTACGACGGGATCCCGGCCACGGCCGCCGACGGCCAAAGCCAGATCAGCCACTTCGATGTGTCCCGCGGCGGCACGCTGACGCTGATCCGCGGGCCGTTCGCGGCGCTCTACGGCAATGGTGGCGCCTACCTGGCTGTCGAGGGTCCGGCGCCCGGTGGCGCCCGCGGACGCGTCTCCGCCGCCGCCGGCAGCGACTCGCAGTGGCAGGTGGGCGCGACCATGGCGGCGGGCGAGGAGATCGGCCTGCTGGTGCAGGGCCAACGGGCCCGCAGCGACGGCGCGCGCGCGCAGAGTGCGGCCGAACGCACCTTGGGCAGCGCACGGCTGACGATGGATACCGGCGAGATCGGTCAATTGACTCTCGTCGCGCACGCTTTCGACCAGCCCTTTGCCGAGGATCCCCAGGGCCTGACGAGGGAGCAGTTCCTCCTCGATCCGGGGGCTGCCAGTCCGTCGGCGCTGGCTTTCGACACCCGCAAGCGCAGTTCGCAGTACCAGGCCGGCGCCCGCCAGCGCTTCGAGTTCGACGAGACCACGCTGGACCTCGCCGCCTACACCGGCACCCGTGCCGTCGAGCAGTACCTCTCGGTGCCGCCCGCGGCACAGGCGCTGCCCAGCAGTGGCGGTGGCGTCGTCGACCTCGATCGCAGCTACGGCGGCGCGTCGGTCACGATGGCCCGCCGTGGCACGCTGGCCGGTATGGACCTCGAATGGAGCGCCTATCTGCGCCACGAGCGCGTCGACGAGGACCGCCTCGGCTTCGAGAACTTCGTCGGCGCGCGCCTCGGCGTGCGCGGTGCCTTGCGCCGTGACGAACGCAACTTCGGCTGGACGCGTGATTTCATGTTGCGCGCCGATCTCGATCCCGTGCCCGAGCTGCGCCTGTCGGCCGGCGTGCGGCGCTCTTGGGCGCACTACGAGAGCGAGGATCGCTACATCCGGCCCGGCAATCCGGACGACAGCGGGCGCTTCGACCACGAGGCCGTGCTGCCGGTGCTGGGTTTCTCTTACCGCCTGCGACCGGGCTTGGAGTGGCACGGTGCCGCCGGCAAGGGCCAGGAACTGCCGACGCTGGCCGAGTTGGCCTATCGGGCGGACGGCGAGGGGGGTTTCAACCCGGACCTGGAACCGGCGCGCTCGCGCCAGGTGGAGCTGGGGATTCGCGCCGCAAGTGGGCCGTCCACCTTCGACCTGACCGCCTTCCTGATCCGCGTCGAGGACGAGATCGTCGTCGATTCGGCTTCCGGAGGACGCACGCGTTTCCGCAATGCCGGGGCGACCGAGCGCGAGGGACTGGAAGCCAGCTGGCGCTGGCGACCTTTGCCGGACTGGACCCTGCTGGGCACGGCGAGCTGGATCGACGCGCGCTATCGCGACCCGGTGCGCACCTGCCCGCGGCAGCCGTGCCCGCAGCCGGTGACTGTCGTCCAGGCTGGGACGGCCATTCCCGGCGTGCCCGAACTGTCCGGGCGTCTGGCGCTCGAATGGCGCCCGGAGCGGGCGTGGTCGGCTGCTTTGGAAGTGCAGGCATTCTCGTCGACGCCGGCGAGCGACCGTAACGGCGACCAGGTGCCCGGCAACGCGCTCGTGAACGCCCGCTTGGTCCATCGCGTGGGCGCTCGCATGGCCTTGACTGCGCGCATCGACAATCTCTTCGATCGCGACTACTCGAGTGCCCTGATCGTCAACGAGGGCCAGCAGCGCTATTACGAGCCCGGGCCGGGGCGTCGCTGGTGGCTGGGGATCGAATACGGGTTCTGAATGCATCACGTGGGCTGGGATTCATCCCGACGCTCTTGTGGACTTTCGGCGAGTCGGATGGAGAGCGTCCGGCTCAAGCCGGACCCACGGGCGCGAGCCTCGATCACCCGTGCGCTTGCTTCAATCCGGCAGCAAGGCGCCGATGGCATCCAGTGCACCGGCGACCCGGCGCGCTTCGGGCAGGCTGACGCGGGCGGCGGCGGCGGCCTCTGCGAGCGTGCAACCGCCGGCGAGCACGGCGGCCACGCGCTCGGCGGGTGCGTATTCGATGCCGAGCTCGATGGTCTGCAGGACCCGGTAGCGGCTGTGCTCCTCGAGTTCGGCGCCGACATCGGGCTCGAGGTAGGCACAAAGCCATGACAGCGTCGAGTAGGGACGGGGCTTCAACTGCTGGCGCAAGGCCTCGAAGTCGGCTGTCGTCAACGTCCGCCAGTTGCCGCGACGCAGGCGCCGCCGGCAGGCCTCTTCCAGCGTCGACAGCGCGCCACGGGCGTAGAACTGCCGGTTGCGCGGATCGAGCACCAGCGCGACTTCGCCAAGCTCGATACGCGAAGGACCCGGCAGCAGGCGGCCGGTCAGGTAGGTCGCCAGCGGGTGACTCGCCTCGGCTTCTTCGCGCGTCAATGTGCTGAGGGTGCCGGCCAGTTTCGGATCGATCTGGCCGCGACGGTCCTTGCGCGCGATGCCATGCTCGGTCTTGCCAGCGGTGGCTTCGATCTCGAGATCCTCCGGCAGCCTGATCGACTTCAGGGCTTCCGTCAGTTCCGTGCGGTCGTCACGCCGGAAGAAGGCCTCGGCCTCGTGGATCAGGTCGGCGCCCGGCGTCGGCGGAGGCGTCCAGTCGGCGTCGGCAGCGAGCAGGTGATCGCCCGATTTCCAGTGTTCCGCCGGTTCGGACTCGAACAGCTCGTCGTAGATGTCGTGGCGAATCGTCGCCGACTGCGCAGGCGGTTCCGATGCCGGCGTCACCCCGGCGAGATTCAGCAATTGCACCAGCCGCTCGGCCGCCGGCGGCCACGCGAGGACCTCCATCCCCTTCGGTCCGAAGGCCGGATCCACCAGCCGTACCCGCCGGCTGGCATCTGGGCGCGGCAGCCCGTCCTCGCCATTGTCGGCCACCACCAGCAGGTCGACGGCCGCATCGTCGTCACGCCGCATCCGCCAGCGATCGACGAGCTGGACCGCCAGTCGCCGCACCATCAGGCGCAACCAGGCCGCCTCCTCCTCGCTGGCGCCGACGAATTCGATGATGCGTTCGCGTTTCATGGGGAGAAGCGGTCAGTGGTGGGTGGTGAGTGGCAGAAGGCCTGGTTCTCGTCATTCCGGCGCAGGCCGGAATCCAGTGCTGCTTCTCGTTCTGGCGCAAGATCATTCTGGATCCCGGCCCGCGCCGGGATGACGAGCATGGACACGGAGCGATGAGGTGCTGACGCTTCCGAGTCCCGAGTCCCGAGTCCCGAGTCCCGGGTCCCGGGTCCCGAACCCGTCAGTCTTCCTCGTGCCTCGGCTTGTAGGCCTCCATCAGCTGCTTCTGGACGTTGCCCGGTACCGCTTCGTAGTGGCTGAACTCGATGCTGTAGCGGCCACGGCCGCCGCTGATGGCCTTGAGCTCGTTGGAGTAGTCACCGATCTCCGCCAGCGGCACCTGGGCCTTGACGATCAGCTCGCCGCCGCGCGCGGTATCGGTGCCGTTGATGCGGCCGCGCTTGGTGGCGAGGCCGCCGGTGATGTCGCCCATGAACTCGTCGGGCACCGTCACATCGAGGTTGACGATAGGTTCGAGGACCAGCGGTCGGGCCTTGGCGATGGCGTCGAGGAAGGCCTTCTTGCCGGCGGTGGTGAAGGCCACTTCCTTCGAGTCCACCGGGTGGTGCTTGCCGTCGTAGACCGCCACGCGGATGTCCTGCATCACGTAGCCCGCGATCGCGCCCGATTCGAGCACCTGGCGGACGCCCTTCTCGATCGCCGGGAGGAACTGGCCGGGAATGGTGCCGCCCTTGACCTCATCCACAAACTCGAAGCCGGCGCCGCGCGCCAGCGGCTCGACGCGCAGGAAGACCTCGCCGAACTGGCCGGCGCCGCCGGTCTGCTTCTTGTGGCGGTGGTGACCGTCGGCCTGCGCCGAAATCGTCTCGCGGTAGGCGATGCGCGGCGGGCGGGTCACGACCTCGACACCGTAGCGCTCCTTCAGCCGATCCAGCGTGACCCGCACATGCAGGTCACCCAAGCCGCGCAACACGGTCTCGTTGAGCTCCTTGTGGTGCTCGAGCTTCAGGCACGGATCTTCCTCGCAGAGCTTGTGCAGCGCGATGCCGAGCTTCTGTTCCTGGCCGCGCGTGGCGGGCTCGATGGCCAGGCCGAACATCGGGTTCGGGAAGCTGATCGGCTTGAGGTGGATCTGGTCCTCGTCGTGGCTGTCGTGCAGCACCGCGTCGAAGTGGATCTCCTCGACCTTGGCCACCGCGGCGATGTCGCCCGGCACCGCATCCTCGATCTCGACGTGGTCCTTGCCCTTCAGCTTGAACAGGTGGCCCACCTTGAAGGGCTTCTTGCCGTCATCGACGTAGAGTTGGGTGTCACGGCGCACGGTGCCCTGGTAGATGCGGAATACCGAGAGCTTGCCGACGAAGGGGTCGTTGATGATCTTGAATACGTCGGCGACCACATGCTTGTCCGCGTCCGGCGAGGTCACGAAGGGCTCGGCCTCACTGCCGCTGCCCTTGACGAAGAGCGGCGGGTTGGCTTCGGAGGGGTTAGGCATCAGTTGCTCGAACAGGTCCAGCAGCTCCTTCACGCCGGCGCCGCTGCGCGCCGAGACGAAGCAGATCGGCACCAGGTGTCCTTCGCGCAGGCACTGCTCGAAGGCATCGTGCAACTCCTCGCCGGACAGGCCTTCCTCACCTTCCTCGAGGTAATGCCCCATCACGTCCTCGTTGATCTCGACGACCTGGTCGATGATTCGCTGGTGGGCCTCCGCCACCGAGCCGAAGTCCGACTCGCCCGCTGGATTGAAGAAGCAGTCGACCACGCCCTCGCGTCCCTTGGCCGGCAGGTTGATCGGCAGGCATTCGCTGCCGAAGGCCTCACGCAACTGTTCGACCAGCAACTCGAGCTCGGCCTCGCTGTGGTCGATCTTGTTGATGATCAGCAGCCGGCAAAGGCGCCTGGCCTTGGCGTACTCCATCATCCGGACCGTCGAGTACTCGATGCCGGCGGCTGCATTGACCACCACGGCACAGGTCTCGACCGCGGCCAGGGCCGACAGCGTGGGGCCACGGAAATCCGGGTAGCCGGGGGTGTCGATCAGGTTGACGTGGATGCCGGCGTGGTCGATCGAGGCGATCGCGCTGTTCAGCGAGTGCTGGCGCTCGCGCTCCATCGGGTCGAAATCGGAGACCGTGTTGCCACGCTCCACGCTGCCCTGCACGTTGATCGCGCCGCCGGCATGCAGCAGGGCCTCGAACAGGCTGGTCTTGCCGGCACTGGAATGGCCCACGAGCGCGACATTGCGGATCTGGGCGGTGGTGTAACTGGGCATCGGAGTCCTCCCCTAGGATGGGGCCGCCCCGGCCGGAGCGGCGCAGGTTGTTTGACCTTGACTTCACCGACACTACGCCCGCCGGATGCGCGCGCCAAGGGGAGTGTTTCCGAAGGCCCCATCGCGGCACCTGGGCGCCGGCGTTCGGGTTCCGGCTTGGCCGCGGGCTCCAGCGCACACGCCCCAGCCCCCAGCCCCTAGCCCCGCTTCTGGCACCCCGGATCCTTTCCAGACCGGCCGCACCCTGCAAGACTTCGGAATCCTTGCCGAAGCCTCTCTCGCCCATGCAGGCCTACCACGATCTGCTCAGCCACATCCTCGACAAGGGGGCGCTCAAGTCCGACCGCACCGGCACCGGCACGCGCTCGGTCTTCGGCTGGCAGATGCGCTTCGACCTCGCGGAAGGCTTTCCGCTGGTGACGACGAAGAAGCTGCACCTGAAGTCGATCATCCACGAGCTGCTGTGGTTCATCCGCGGCGACACCCGGCTCGAGTACCTGCACGAGCACGGGGTGACGATCTGGGACGAGTGGGCCGACGCCAACGGTGACCTTGGCCCGGTCTACGGCCGCCAGTGGCGGGCCTGGGAGGCGCCGGATGGCCGGCGCATCGACCAGCTCGCCGAGGTCATCGACGGGATCCGTCGCAATCCGGACTCGCGCCGGCACATCGTCAGTGCCTGGAACCCGGCCGATCTGCCGAAGATGGCGCTGGCGCCCTGCCACGCCCTGTTCCAGTTCTATGTTGCCGACGGAAGGCTGTCCTGCCAGCTTTACCAGCGCAGCGCCGATGTCTTCCTCGGCGTGCCCTTCAACATCGCCTCTTACGCGCTGCTGACCGCGATGGTCGCGCAGGTTTGCGATCTGGTTCCGGGCGACTTCGTGCACACGCTGGGCGACGCGCACCTGTATCTCAACCACCTCGAGCAGGCGCGCCTGCAGCTGAGCCGCGACATCCGCCCCTTGCCGCGACTGCTGCTCGATCCCTCCGTGCGCGAGCTTGGCGACTTCCGTTTCGAGCACATCCGCATCGAGGGTTACGACCCGCATCCGGCCATCAAGGCGCCGATCGCGGTGTGAGGGTGCGGAGTGGTCGGCGGTGATGGGCAGAAGCGTCGGCATGAATGCCGACCCACCGGTTTGCGAGGTTTATGTCGGTCCGGATTCATCCGGGCGCTTCTGCTCGGTGCTGGAGAGAGTCCGGATGAATCCGGACCCACAAGCGCACAGCCGCTCGCCGCAGCGATGCTTGTCTTCGCCCCCGGTCGTCCTTGACGGACCCGGGCTCTTCCCGGGTGCCCGGACCCGTCCCTGCCTCAACGCATCCACATCCGCGCCGTCCGCCCCGGCAGGCTGAAGGTGTGGCTGGAGGAGCGGATCCGGGTCACGTTGCCGGTCAGCACGTCGCGATAGTCGGTGTTCCACCACAGCACGCTGTTGTTCATGCCGACGGTGGCGTTGACGGTGCTGCCGCACTTGTTGATGCCGACGATGCCGCGGCTGCCCCGGCGGAAGAGGATGTGGCAGTCGCCGTAGGACAGGACCTGCATGTCATTGCCCTGGTTGGCATTGTGGAAGCGGATCATCTGCGCCAGGTCCGTGCGCCGGTAGGCGTTGACCCAGCGGTTGTCGCCACTCTCGTTGTTGTCCGAATAGAGCAGCGGCACGCCGCCATTGCGGCCCATCACGTAGGCATAGGCGAGCTTCTCGTCGGTCGGGTCCATGATCTGGTAACGGAAGCCCGCGTTGTTCGGGATGTCGTGGGTGACGGTGAAGGTGATCGCGCGCGAGCCGGGCAGGGCCTGCCCATAGGCTGCCGGATCGACCAGCCGGTTCATGCTGCCGCCGAAACCGAAGGCGGCGCGGATCTGCGCGAACAGCGGGAAGTCGTAGGCGCCGTGGTCGGTGCCGTCGAGATAGGGGCGCAGGAATCGGTCGTGCTCGAGTTCGCCGGCGCCGCCGCCGGTGATGATTTCCCCGAAGACATGCACGCCCGACTTGATCGCCGGGGTGAACACCGCGTTGATCTGGCTGTTCGACATGTGTTTGGCCGCATCGACGCGGAAGCCGGTGACGCCCAGGCCCTTGAGCGCCGTCAGGTAGGCCTGCTGTTGCGGCACCACCCAGGTGTTGGGGACGAGGTCAGGCAGGCCGACATCACCATTGCCGCCGCACAGCCGCCAGTTCTGCACCTGCCAGACGTTGGTGTAGTCACCGATGCACTGCGCCGGGCCGAAGTCGAACTGCGACAGGAAGTTGTAGCGCAGGTCACCGAAGAGCTTCTGGCGGTTCCAGTAGGTGGTGTTCGAGGCGTACAGGTAGAGGATCTGCTGGCCGGGATAGTTGAGGTCCGGACGCTTCCAGGCTTCGTTGGCCATGTGGTTGAGCACGATGTCGGCGTAGACCTTGACGCCCTGTGCGCGCAGCGCGTTGCTCATCGCCTTGAAGCTGTCGGTGTTGCCGAGCGGGTGTTCGATGACGCGGTAATCCTGCGGCTGGTAGCGCGCCCACCAGGCGGTGCCCTCGCTCTTAACGGGCGGCGCGACCAGCACGCTGGCGTAGCCGAGCGACTTGATTTCGGCGGCGCGGGCCTGGACGGTGGCGTAGGGCCAGTTGAAGGCGTGCAGGATCACTTCGGCCTGCGCGGATGGCGCGGACAGCAGCGATGTGGCGGACAGCAGCGCAAGCGCACCCAGCGACCGCAGCGCGGCCGTATCGGACTTCAGCATGTGGCAACCTCCCCGGTTTGAATGTCGGCCGCTCCCCGCGACCGTGCGCGACCGACCCCTCGGCCGCGGTGCGCAGCGTAATCAAATCGGGACTGAACAACGATTGGTTGCAATCGTATTCATGGGGAATGCGAAAGCGGGGCTGGGGTCTGGGGTCTGGGGCTGGGGCGTGTGCGCCGTGGCTTGCGGCAATCGGGCGGGATCAGGTCGGGCGCAGGGATCTTCGTAGGAGCGCGCTCTGCGCGCGAAAGGGCCTGCGGCAGAGCGTGATCGCGCCCAGAGGGCGCTCCTGCGGGTGCGGCGGTGCATGGCTCTGGGGAGTAGGAGCGCCCTCCGGTCGCGAATGGGCTTGCCGCGGATTGATCGCGCCCAGAGGGCGCTCCTACGGTTGGTGTCGCTAGCCCATGGACTCGATCTTCTCCGCCAGTTCCAGCCACTCCAGCTCGGCGGTTTCGCGCGCTTCGGCGGCGGCGGCGCGTTCGGCTTCCAGGCGCACCAGTTCCATCGCGTCATGGCCGCGGTGTTGCGAGGCCTCGGCCAGCGCGCGCTCGGCCGCTTGCTCGGCCAGCGTCAGCTTCTGCACCTGTTCCTCGATGCGCTTGAGGCGATTGGCCAACGCCTTGCGTTCCTTGTGGTCGGCGGGCGAGAGCGGGCGAGGGCCGGCGTCGGCGGGTGTCTCCGGACGGCGGCCGGCCTCGGCGGTTTCGATCCGGAGCGCCTCGGCATAGGCGTCGAGGTCGTCATCGAAGGCCGCCACGCGGCCGCGATGCACGCGCAGGTATCGCTCGCAGCAGCTTTCGATCAGCGCGCGATCGTGGCTGACCAGCACCACCGCGCCCGGGAAGTCCGCCAGCGCCTCGACCAGCGCGGCGCGGGCCGCCATGTCGAGGTGGTTGGTCGGTTCGTCGAGCAGGATCAGGTTGGGCTTGTTGACCAGCAGCAGCGCCAGCGTCAGGCGCGCCTTTTCGCCGCCGGAGCGCGGCCCGAGCGGTGTCGTCGCCAGCTCGCCGCCGTAACCGAAGCCGCCGAGGTAGTCGCGCGCCTGCTGGTCGCTGAGCGCCGGCATGCGTTCGAGCAGCAGGTTCAGCGGGGTGGCCGCGGCGGGGAGTTCCTCGACGCCTGACTGCGCGAAATAGCCGATCACCAGGTCACGCGCCGTCTTGCGTTCGCCGGCCATCGGCGCCAGCACGCCGGCCACCAGCTTCATCAGCGTGGACTTGCCCGTGCCGTTGCGCCCGAGCAGGCCGATGCGCTCGCCGGGCGCGAGATGCAGCGAGACGCCGGTCAGGATCGGCGTGTCGCCGTATCCGGCTTCGACTTCGTCGAGCACCAGCAGCGGGTCGGGCAGCTTCGTGGGCTGGGGTACCTGCCAGTGGACCTCGCCCTCCGTGGCCGGCACCGGCGCGGACTCGAGCTTCTCGAGCTGCTTGACCCGGCTCTGCGCCTGGCGCGCCTTGCTCGCTTTGGCCTTGAAGCGATCGATGAAGCGCTGCAGGTGGGCGCGGCGGGCGGCCACCTCGGCGGCCTCGCGCCGTGCCTGCTCGATGCGCGCCTGGCGCTGGCGGGCGAAGGCGCTGAAGGCGCCGGCGTAGAGCTCGGCGGATTCGCCGTCGAGGTGCAAGGTATGGGTGCAGACCGCATCGAGGAAATCGCGGTCGTGCGAGATCACCAGCAGCGTGCCGCGATAGCGCCTGAGCCAGCCCTCCAGCCACAGCACGGTATCCAGATCGAGGTGGTTGGTGGGCTCGTCGAGCAACAGCAGGTCCGAGCGGCACATCAGCGTGCGGGCCAGGGCCAGGCGCATGCGCCAGCCGCCGGAGAATTCATCGACCGCTCGGGTCAGGTCGGCATCCGAGAAGCCGAGCCCGCGCAGCAGTTGCGCGCAGCGCGCCTCGGCATCCCAGCTTCCGGCCTGGTCCAGTGCTTCCGCCAGGCGCCCGACCTCGTGGCCGTCGCCCGAATCCTGCGCGGCCGTGTAGCGCTCACGGATGGCGAGCAATTCGGCATCTCCCGCCAGTGCATAGGCCAGCGCGCTCGCGCTGCCCTCGGGCATGGATTGGGCGACACTGGCCTGGGTCCAGTGCGAGGGCACCAGCAGCGAGCCCGACTCGGGCTCGAGCCGCCCGGCCATTGCCGCGAACAGGATGGACTTGCCGGTGCCGTTGCGGCCAACGATGCCGACGCGTGCGCCGGGCGGGATGTCGAAGCGCGCGCCGCTGATCAGCGTGCGGCTGCCGCGCGCGAGCACCAGGTCCTGCGCACGGATCATCGCGTCGTCCCGCAAGCTCGAGGCTGCGAAACAGGGGAACTTTTCATGGTTTGCCCTTGTCGGCTGTTGCGCCGCAGAATAGCGGGCTTGAAGTCGGCAACTGAACTCACGGTCGCCCGCTTGCCCATTTCGCTGTCGTACCACCCACCTCCCGTACCCAAGGATCCACCCGATGAAGTCCCTGCTCCTCCCGAGCGCTCTCGCGCTTGCCCTGGCCGCCACCTTCTCCGCCACCCCGGCCAGCGCGGCCGACCCGTCGCTGAAGACCGACAAGGATCGCCACAGCTACATGGTCGGCATGATGTATGGCCGCCAGTTGCAGGAGATCAAGGACGATATCGACATCGCTTTGCTGCAGAAGGGCTTGGCCGACACCTTTGCCGGCGGCCCCACTCTGCTGACCGAAGAGGAGATGCAGCAGGCCTTCACCGAGTTCAACCAGCGCGTCCAGCAGGCGCGCGCCGAGCGTCAGCAGAAGGCGGCCGGCGAGAACCTCAAGAAGGGCGAGGAATTCCTGGCGAAGAACAAGACCGCCGAAGGCGTGAAGACCACCGAGAGCGGCCTGCAGTACCAGGTCATCAAGGAAGGCTCCGGTCCGAAGCCCAAGGAGAACGACCAGGTCAAGGTGCACTACGTGGGCACCACGATCGAGGGCAAGAAGTTCGACTCCAGCATCGATCGTGGTCAGCCGGCGACCTTCCCGCTGAACGGCGTGATCCAGGGTTGGACCGAGGCGCTGCAGCTGATGCCGGTGGGTAGCAAGTACAAGCTCTACATCCCGGGCAACCTGGCCTACGGCGAGCGTGGTTCGCCGCCGAACATCGGCCCGAACGAAGTGCTGATCTTCGAGGTCGAACTGCTCGAGATCCTGAACTGAGCATCGTCGTCCCGGCCGAAAGCGCCGGGGCGAGTCGCGGGCGGCCGGGGATCCCGGCCGTCCGTGTTTGCAGGGTCTGCGCGTCGTTCGGTCGGAAGGGGGCTGGCCGCGGTGGACCGCCATCGAGGAGATCCTGATGAAAGTCGCGATTTTCGGTACCGGCTATGTGGGACTGGTCACCGGCGCCTGCCTGGCGGAAGTGGGTAACCATGTGGTCTGCGTCGACATCGATGCCGGCAAGATCGAGCGCCTCAACCAGGGTGAGATCCCGATCTATGAGCCCGGGCTCGAGGACCTCGTCCTGCGCAACCATGAAGCCGGCAACCTGCGTTTCACCACCGACGCGAAGACGGCGATCGAGCACGGCGAGGTCATCTTCATTGCCGTCGGCACGCCGCCCGACGAGGACGGCAGCGCCGACTTGCGCTACGTGCTGGCCGTAGGCGCCGAGATCGGTCGCCACCTCGATCACTACGCCGTGGTCGTCAACAAGTCGACCGTGCCGGTCGGCACCGCCGATCGCGTGCGCGCGGCCATCGGGCGTGAGCTGGCGGCGCGCGGTGCCGGCATCGAGTACGACGTCGTCTCCAACCCCGAGTTCCTCAAGGAAGGCGATGCGGTCAAGGACTGCATGAAGCCCGATCGCATCGTCATCGGCACCCGCAGCCAGCGTGCGATCGCGGCACTGAAGACCCTGTACGGTCCCTTCAACCGCAATCACGAGCGCATGGTGCTGATGGACGAGCGCAGCGCCGAGCTGACCAAGTACGCTGCCAATGCGATGCTGGCGACCAAGATCAGCTTCATGAACGAAGTGGCGAACATCGCCGAGCGCGTCGGCGCCGACGTCGAGGCGGTGCGCCTGGGCATCGGTTCGGATCCGCGTATCGGCTATGCCTTCATCTACCCGGGCATGGGCTACGGTGGCTCCTGCTTCCCCAAGGACGTGCAGGCGCTCGGCCGGACCGCGCGCACCGTGGGCTATGACACGCGCATCCTCGATGCCGTCGAGGCCGTCAACCACGACCAGAAATCCAAGCTCTTCGAGCTGATGCAGCGGCATTTCGGCTCGCTCGAAGGCCGCACGATCGCGCTCTGGGGCCTGTCCTTCAAGCCGAACACCGACGACATGCGCGAGGCGCCGAGCCGGCGGCTGATGGAGGCCTTGTGGGCCGCTGGCGCGAAGGTTCGCGCCTACGATCCCGAAGCCCGCCACGAGACACAGCGCATCTACGGCGAGCGCGCGGACCTTATGCTGGCCGAAGACGCCCTCGAGGCGCTCGAAGGCGCCGACGGGCTGGCGCTGGTGACCGAGTGGAAGGAGTTCTGGAGCCCGGATTTCTCCGAGCTGGCCAAGGCCCTGGCGGCCAGGGTGATCTTTGATGGCCGCAACATCTACGACCCGGCCACGGTCGAGGCCGCGGGCCTGAGTTACTACGGTATCGGTCGCGGGCGCAGCGTCGCCCATCCGGCCTTCGTCTGAGGAGCAGGGCATGCGCGAGATCGACCGCAAGCGGATCCTCGTCACCGGCGGCGCCGGCTTCCTCGGCTCGCACCTGTGCGAGCGCCTGCTGGGCCAGGGCCACGACGTGCTCTGCGTGGACAACTTCTTCACCGGTGCCAAGCGCAACGTCGAGCACCTGATCGGCCATCCGCGCTTCGAGCTGATGCGCCACGACGTCACTTTCCCGCTCTACGTGGAGGTCGACGAGATCTACAACCTGGCTTGTCCCGCCTCGCCGGTGCACTACCAGCACGACCCGGTGCAGACCACCAAGACCAGCGTGCACGGCGCCATCAACATGCTGGGCCTGGCCAAGCGCCTGCGTGCGCGGATCCTGCAGGCCTCGACCAGCGAGGTCTATGGCGATCCGCAGGTGCATCCGCAGGCCGAGTCCTACTGGGGACACGTCAACCCGATCGGCCTGCGCTCCTGCTACGACGAGGGCAAGCGCTGCGCCGAGACCTTGTTCTTCGACTACCACCGCCAGCACCGGCTGCCGATCAAGGTCGCGCGCATCTTCAACACCTACGGCCCGCGCATGCACCCCAACGATGGCCGCGTGGTGTCGAACTTCATCGTCCAGGCCCTGCGCGGCGAGCCGCTGACGGTCTACGGCGAGGGTTCGCAGACGCGCTCCTTCTGCTACGTCGACGACCTGGTCGATGGCCTGATCCGGCTGATGGAGTCGCGCGAGGACTTCACCGGACCGGTGAACCTGGGCAATCCGGGCGAGTTCACGATCCTCGAACTGGCGCGCAAGGTCATCGAGCTGACGGGCTCGAGCTCCGAGATCGCTTACCGGCCCTTGCCCTCGGACGATCCCACGCAGCGCCGCCCGGTGATCGACCTGGCGCGCAGCGAACTGGGCTGGGAGCCCAGGATTGCGCTGGCCCAGGGCTTGCCTGCGACGGTGGCCTACTTCGAGAAATTGCTCGGAATCGTTTCCTCCGACTGAACACGGGCGGGGGCGGGTGCAGGTTCCGGCGCTCCCGTCAAGAATGGCGGGGGCGGCGGCTTTCCCGTAAAATCCTGTCCCCCACGGCATCTGCCGGTTCGATTCGACCTGCACTCCGACGCATACGGGCCCATGCCCGCGATTGCGTTCGGTTGCGCGAGAAGGGTCGCTTCGGTCCGGGCAGGACACAGGAGGACGCGATCGTGAAGTGGTATGTCGTCAACACCCGTCCGCGCGAGGAAGTGCGTGCCGTCGAGCACCTGACCAAGGAAGGCTACGTCTGCCTTTATCCGCGCATCCGGCGCACACTGCGCACGGCCAAGGGTCTGGTCGACCGCGTCGAATCGCTGTTCCCGAATTACCTCTTCCTGCACGCGAACCCGATGACCGACAACCTCGCCCGGGTGCGCTCCACTCGCGGCGTGCGCAACCTGGTGCGCTTTGGCCTCGAGCCAGCCGAAGTTCCGCCGGAGGTGATCGGCGAACTGCAGGCGCGTGGCGACAAGGGTTCCGGCGTGATCCGCCTGAACGCGGCGGCCCGCCAGGAAGTCGCGCAGAAGTTCGCGGAGAATGGGCTCGAGGAGTTCGGTGGGGTCTTCCTGACCCACGACGGCTCCGAACGCGTGATCCTGCTGATGCGGGTGCTCGGTGACTACAACAAGGTCAATCTGCCCGAGGACCAGCTCGAAGGCTCGCAAGTCGCTGCCTGATCCGGCCGGCCCGCC
>JANJUH010000420.1 GCA_024710675.1 Lysobacterales bacterium | reverse complement strand
GCGGTTCGCTTGCGCTCACCACACCCTTCAAGAGCGACGTCGGCCGCTCTTCCCGGGTCCCGATCCGCACCCTCCACTGCTCGCCTCACACCATCCCCACCCATCACCGCACCTCCAGTTCAAACACGCGCGCCGCGAGTGGCGGCAGGGTGATCGACACCGTTCCGCCCTCGGGTGTCACCACCAGGCGCGCGCGCTCGCCGCTGCCGAGTTCCTCGATGAGCGTGTGCTCGGCGCCTTCGAGGTGCCAGTTGGCGAGGATCTCGGCGGGGATCGCCAGCTCGAAGGCATGGCTCTGCGTGGCATCGAAGTTGGCGACGACGAGCAGTCGTTGCTCCGGGCTCCAACGTGCGAAAGCGTGCACGCTCTCGCTGTAACCGGCCGTCTGTTCGAGGTTGTACGCATGCAGGTCGGCATAAGCCCCACGCATGGCCGGGGCGCTGCGGACGAAGCCGAGGATGCGCGCATAGTCCGCGCGCAAGGCCCGCTCTTCGTCGCGGAGAGCGCCGCCATCGTAGCGCCCGCCATGGACCCAGCGCTGGTGCGCCGGCACGCCCCAGTAGTCGAAGATGGTGGTCCGTGTCGCCTTGCCGAAGCCCGCATCCCCGTCGCCGGGCTCGCCCACTTCCTGGCCGAAGTAGACCAGGACCGGACCCTTGCCGATCGCGGCCGACACCAGCATCGCCGGGATCCCCTTGCGGGCGTCGCCGGCAAAGGCCGGGCTGGCGATGCGCTGCTCGTCGTGGTTCTCCAAAAAGCGCAGCAACTTGGGGTCGATGTCGGCGTAGCCCTCGACGATGGACGCGAGCTTGCCGCTGCCGGCCTCCCCGCGCATCACGAGCTTGATGTGATCGTAGAAGTCGACCTTGTCGTAGATCGCGTCCATCAGGCCGCGGCCGAGGTAGTCGCGGAAGATCGGCGGCTGGTAGATCTCGGCGAGCAGCAGCGCATCCGGCCGGCGCGCCTTGATGTGGGCATTGAGGTAGCTCCAGAACTCCACCGGCACGAGCTCGGCGATATCGAATCGGAAGCCGTCGACACCCTGGTCCAACCAGAAAAGGGCGATGTCGCGGAACTTCTCCCAGGTATCCGGCACGTCCTGGTTGGCCCAGAAGGCGAGGTGATCGGCCGGCGGCCGGTGCATGTACTCGGCCGGCAGCGTGGGGAAATCGAAGCCTCCGTCCGGGCGCACGCCGTAGTTGATCTTGGCGGTCTCGTACCAGTCGTCGAACCTGGGCTGCGCCGAGCGCGAGCCATTGCCGGTCCATTTCGCCGGCACCTCGTCGAACTTTCCGTCGGCCAGCGGGTGCGCCTCGCCGCCGAGCGGCTGGTAATCCGCTGGCCACTCCGGCACGCGGAAGGATTCGCCCGGGATGTAGTAGAAGTTGTTGTCGCGGGCGTACTCGACGGTCTTGTCGTCGCGCTCGCCGAAATCGATGACGCCCTCGCGGGTCGAGTCATAGCCGCGCGCGACGTGGTTCGGGACGAGATCGATCAGCACCTTGAGGCCCGCCGCGTGGGTGCGCTCGACCAGCGCCCGGAACTCCTCCATGCGCCGGGCCGGATCGACCGCGAGATCGGGATTGACGTTGTAGTAGTCCTTGATCGCATACGGCGAGCCGGCCCGCCCCTTGATGACATCCGGATCGTCGTCGGAGATGCCGTAGGCGGTGTAGTCGCGCACCAGCGCGTGGTGCAGCACGCCGGTGTACCAGACATGGGTGGCACCGAGTTCGCGGATGCCCGCCAATGCCGCCGGCGTGATGTCGGCGAACTTGCCGGCGCCGTTCTGCTCGAGCGTGCCCCAGGGCTGGTTGGTGGTCCTGGTGTTACCGAAGAGACGAACCAGCATCTGGTAGATGACGGGCTTGGCGGGCTCGGCGATGGGTGCGGCCTGGGTCTTCGCGACTGGCGATGGCGTTTCGACGGCGGGCGTCGTGGCGCACGCGGCGAGGCTGCCGATGGCCACGGCCAGCAGCGATGCCCGCCAGATCGAATGGGTCACCATGTCGCCCTCCCGCGCCAGAGACCGGGCGATGTTATCCGCGGGCAGGCGTCAGGGGCGCTGCATTCGATTGCATCCGATTCGTTGCCGCTGCGGTTCGCGTCGGAACCTCGGGAAGAGCGGCGCCGCGGGAGCGGCGCCCTCCAGCTTGCGGTGTTGTTGGAGGGCGCCCGTCCCCGGGCGCCGCGCTCAACCGCTGCAGCTCGCCACCAGCGGCGCCTCGCGCGCGGCTTCGAAGGCAGCCGGCCCGGATTCGTTCTTCCGGGAACCGAGCGGGAAATCGATGCGCGCGACGTAGTTCGAGCCCTCGGGGTCGCGTACATTGGTCAGGCCCTGGAACTGCATCAGCACGCGGGTTTCGGCGTCGTAGACCACATCGATGCCGGAGACGAACAGGCCGAGCAGGCCGCCGAGGGCCAGCCGGAAGCGCTGCGCGGGGCGACCCTCGATGGTCTCCTCGCCGACGCGTTTCACCTTGAACGAAAGGTAGTCGAGCCGGCTCGGCACCAGGAAGTACAGCGGCAGCGTCTGACCCGCGAGCAACTCGTCCCAGTGGTCGCGGACGAAGGCATCGAAGCCGGCATCCGCCACCAGCGAGACCGGCGCCTCGCTGATCTCGTCGCGCTCGATCTCCTCGCCCCGACCTTCGCGCACATAGACCTCGAGCGCCGGACCGTCGCCGCGCAGGCCTTCGGCATAGCCGAGGCGCTCGTCCTCGAGACCGAAGGCCGGTAGCCAGGGCGTGCCGAAACGCGTCTCCACGCGTTTGCGCGCGAAGGGTTGGCCATCCGGGCAGCGGTAGAGCACGAAGCGCTCGCGCGCCGCCTCGCCCTCGAGGGCCACGAAGTGCGACTCGTGGTAGAGCACCGCGCCGCTTTTGGGATCAAAGGCGGTGCCGTCGTAGCTGAGGAAGCCCAGCCCTCCGTGCAGTTCCTGTGCGGACGCCGGGCCCAGCCACAGCAGCAGCAAGGGAGCGATCCAGGGTCGGAAAGACGAGCGCATGGGTGGCTCCGGACTGATGATCCCACCAGCGTAACGCAGATTGCCTGTGCGCGAGGTCAGGGGCGCGTCGATTCGCCGTCAGAACGGCAACTCGCTGCCATCGTGCGCCAGGAAGCGCCCGGCGTCTTCCAGCGCCAGCCCATCCGCCAGCCGCAGCAGATCGCGCGCGGAGTCGGCCGGCAGCAGTGGCGCCTGTTCGCCGCCCATCTCGGTGCGCACCCAGCCCGGGTGCACCGAGATCGTCGTGATGCCGAGTTCCTTCATCGGCACGGCGAGCACCCTCATCGCCATGTTCAGCGCCGCCTTCGAGATGCTGTAGCTGGCGGTGTAGAAGGCATCGCGGCGGGCCAGTGATCCCAGCACCGAGGAGACCAGGATCAGCTTCGGAGCCGTGCCCTTGGCCAGCAGCGGGGCCAGCGCCTGCGCCAGCATGAAGGGTCCGACGGTGTTGACGGCCAGCGCATGCCCGAGGTCTTTCTCGCCGACCGCGCCGAAGCGTTCGCCGCGCACGAGCATGCCGGCATTGGCGATCACGAGGTCGAGGTGGTCGTCGACCATCGCCACCTCGCGCGCCAGCTCGGCGGCTGCACCCGCCTTGTCGGCCTCCCAGGCCAGCACCGAGAGATGGCCGGGATACTCGCCGGCGAGGCGATTGAGATCGCCGGCCTTGCCCGGATGGCGGGCCGTGGCGATCACGCGATCGCCGCGCGCCAGCGCCTGGCGGACCAGCTCGAGGCCGATGCCACGATTGCCGCCGGTGATCAGGGTGCGCATGTCGGTCAGCTCCGCGGGCGCAGCTTGAAGCGCTTCAGGAAGTCGCCGAAGCCGTACTCGGCGTGGTCACGAAACTCGCCGGCATCGTAGAAACGCCCGTAGCAAACCGTGCAGCTCTCGAACC
>JANJUH010000373.1 GCA_024710675.1 Lysobacterales bacterium | reverse complement strand
CTCGACCCACCCCATGCACCGCATCTACGACGCCGAAAACCTGATCGATGCGCAATTGGTCAAGGATGTGCTCGAGGCCGAGGGCATTCCGGCTTTCGTGTCGGGCTCGGCGCTGACTGGTGCGATGGGGGAATTGCCGGTGATGGGCTGTGTGTCGGTGTGGGTGCCGGATGGGGCGGCGCCGCAGGCGGCGGTGATCGTGGCGGAGGTGGATGCGGCTCTCGCAGAGGCGCGCCGGTGCGGCTCCGAGGGGGACGGTCCGGAAACATGGCCGCAGCCGGCCTGAGCGCGCCTATGCTTCACGCTCCGGTCACGCCTGAGCGCACATGTCCCTGGTCCCCGTCCGACTGATCTGCACACGCGCCCTCGGTGGCGACGAGACCATCGATGTCTCGGCGGGGGGCATTTGCGGCCGCGATGCGGCGGTCGAATTCGTGCTCGACCATCCGACCGTGTCGCGGCGCCATGCGCGCATCACCGTGTCCGGGCAGGCGGTGGAAATCCAGGACCTCGGCAGCGCCAACGGCAGTTGGATCAATGGCGAGCCACTGGCTCAGCGGCCTTATCCCTTGCTCGATGGCGACAAGCTGCGCCTCGGTCAACTCGAGCTGACGGTTCGCATCGGTGCGGCAGAGGAACTGCGGGGCGCCGTGCCGGCGCTGCCGGCGACCCAGCCCGGCCATACCCTTCACGGCGAGCTCCCGCGCGCGCAGCCGCAGATGCTGCTGGCGCGAATGGTGCAGAAGCGCATGGTCTCGGACGATCCGCCACCTCTGCCCGGCTACGAGATCGGGCAACTGATCCTGCCGGCGCTCGGGGTCGGCGGTGACATCCTGCACTGGGGCATCGGCCACGACGGCCGCCACGCGCTGGTGATCGGCGATGTCTGCGGCAAGGGCGTCGCGGCCGCGATGTACATGGCTTTCGTCAGTGGCCTGCTGTACGAGGTGGTGCCGGCCTCCGGCTCGGCCGAGGGCGTGCTGACGCGCGTCAACCGGGTGCTGCACCCGGTGATGGAGCCCGGGATGTTCGTGACGATGCAGGCGGTCTACATCGATACCCGCACCCACACCATCGAGATCGCCAGTGCCGGCCATGCGCCGCCGCTGCTGCGCCTCGGCAATGGCAGCAGCGTCGAGATCGGCATGGACGGCGGTCTTGCGCTGGGGCCGGAGGCCGACCCGATGCTGGGATTGCTCGAACTGACGCTCGGTCCCGGCGAGATCCTGCTGTTGACCACCGATGGGGTCGAGGAGTCGCGTGACCCGGAGGGGCGCGAGTTCGGGCGCGGCCGCCTGCTGGCGATGCTGGCCTCGGCGATGGGCGCGGGCGCCCTGGCGCGTTCGATCGAGGGCACGGTCTTCGTTCACTCGGGCGACGTGCCGCAGCACGACGATCTTACGCTGGTGACGATCGGGCGGTTGTCCGGATGAGCTTCGGCGTGCTGCTGGGCGTCGCCGCCGCGGGCGCGCTCGCAGTGGTCGCGTTGCTGATCCGGCTCGGCGTGCAGGATGTCGGCTCGGCGCTGCTGTTCGTGCCGATCGTCAGCCTGTCCGCCGCCAGCGCCGGCTGGTACCTGATCCCGTGGGCCACGCCGGGCGTGCTGGCGCTGGTGCTTTTGGCCGGCCTCGGCGAATGGTGGCGCGATCGCCGCGCGGGAAACCCGCCGGGGTCCGGCTAGATCGCTTCCGGCCCCGGCCGTCCGTCCTCGACCCGGAAGCGCGCCTGCGTGGCAAAGCCCGGCGTCGCGCTGCGCACATCGTCGACCACGCGCAGGCTGGCCTCCAGCGTCTCGCGGCCGAACGCGAGCAGGGTGTAGCCGCGCTGGTCGCTGCGGGCCAGGCGGACGTGCGGGTTCTCGGCGCGCGCTGCATCGTAGCGGCTCTGCGGCCAGCCATCGGCCGAGATCGAGGTGGCGACGAACTCGCTCGCGATCGGCTTCGAATCGAAGCGCTCGGGATCGGAGGGCACCGCTGCGACCACCGAAGCGTGCAGGTCACCGCCGGCGATCACCGGGTTTCGCACCTGTCGCAGGCTGTCGAGCAGGCGTTGGCGAGCGCGTGGGTAACCGTCCCAGCCGTCGGTCCAGGCCGCACGCTCCGGGCCGGGCTGGTCGTCGAAGGGCGCCACCAGGGTCTGCTGGCCGACCAGGTTCCAGCGGGCGCGGCTGGCGGCGCAGGCCTGGTCGAACCAGCGTTCCTGCTCCGCGCCCAGCAGCGTCTGCGCCGGGTCTTCGAGCTCGGTGCAGCCCACCAGGGTCTGCGAGGCGTGGCGATTGGGCCGTGGGCAGGGCTGCGGGGTGCGGTACTGGCGGTCGTCGAGCAGGTACACCCGCAGCAAATCGCCGACGTCGAAGTGGGTGTGCGTGCGCATGTCCGGCCCGCGCGGATACATGCGGCGCGGCACCGGCAGGTGCTCGAAGAAGGCCTGGTAGGCGGCGGCGCGGCGCAGCAGGAAACCGGGGTCGAGGTTCTCCGACACGTCGGCCGCGTAGTCGTTGTCGACCTCGTGGTCGTCCCAGGCGAAGCAGAAGGGCAACTCGGCGTGCGCGGCGCGCAAATCGGCATCGAGCTTGTACTGGGCATGGCGGGTGCGATAGCCGGCCAGATCCATCGGCTCCGGGCCGTGGTGGCGGCGGATGCGGTCGCTGCCCCAGTCGCTCTCGTAGATGTAGTCGCCGAGAAAGAGCACCAGGTCCGGGGCATCCTCGCGCATCGCGCGGTAGGCGCTGAAGTGGCCTTGTTCGTAGTGCTGGCAACTGGCGAAGGCGATGCGCCAGGCATCGAGGCGACTGCTCGCCGCCGGCAGCGTCAGGGTGCGCCCGACCGGGCTCAGCGCCTCACCGGCGCGGAAGCGGTACCAGTAGGGACGACCCGCGGCGAGCCCCTCGATGTCGAGGCGCACCGAATGGCCGACTTCCGGATAGGCCTCGCAGGACACGCTGCGCGCGATCGTCCGGAAGCCCTCGTCGGCAGCCACCTCGCAGACCATCGGCACGCGCTCAGGGGCCATGCCGCCATCGGCCAGCAGCGGAACGGGCGCCAGGCGCGTCCACAGCGTGAAGCCGGTCGGCGTCGGGTAGCCACTGGCCACGCCCAGCGTGAAGGGCTCGGCGACAAAGCGGATGCGCGGGGCCTGGGCAACGGCCCGGGTCAGCGGGCCGGCGAGGGCCAGGCCGGCGGTGGCGAGCGCCGCCTGCTTCAGGAACAGCCGGCGCGCGCGCGGATCCTGCGGCAACGGACGCTTCGAGAGGTGGCGGATCCAGTCGGCAATCAGGGACATGGTGGCGACTCGGCAACGATGACGTCCTGAGTCTGCCAGCGCCGGATGTCAGCGTGGTGTGCTTGCGGCACTCACCTGGCCGCCGAGGAAGCTGCCCTGCGTGGGGGTGACCACCTGTCCGTCGACTGTGAAGGCGAAGGGGACGGAAACCAGCTTGCCGCCCGCGTTGCGCTGGATCACGAAATGCAGGTGCGGACCGGTCGAAAAGCCGGTGTTGCCGCTGCGGGCGATTTCCTGGCCGGCGCGGACCCGGTCGCCGATGCTGACCAGCACGCTTTCGAGCGCCAGGTGCGCATAGACCGCCATCGTGCCGTCCGGATGGACGATGCGGATGTGATTGGCACGGTCGCCATACTTCTGGATGTCCTGGCCGGAGCCGAAGAAATCGCTCTCCACCGCCATCACCGTGCCGGCGCGCGCCGCCAGCACCGGTGTGTCCTCATCCATTGCGATGTCGACGGCGTGGTAGCTGTGCGCCTCGGCGTGGCTGAAGCTGCCGCCGAAGGCCTGGTCCACGCGCAGGCGCAGGGATTCGTCGAAAGGCAGCCGGTAGACGGCTGCCGGATCATGGCGGGCCGCCGGATCGCCGGGCAGGTAACCGTAGCTCCACTGATAGGTCCAGCCAATGCGCTGGTCGATCGGCTGCACCTGCAGGACCAACGAGGTGGCCTGGCCTGGAATCACCACTCGGGCCGGCAAATCGGGCTCGCTGACCACGTTGACGGCCGATTCGAAGCGTAGCTGCACCTCGATCGGGCCACCGTAGCCGTTCCACAGGGAGAAGCGCTTGTCGGCATCCGTGCCTTCCTCGCGCAGGAAGACCAGGCGCTTGCGATCGACCTCGACCAGAGTCTCCTGGACCTCGCTTGCCGCTTCCTGCGGTGGTCGGTCGGAAAAGTGCATCACCCCGTTGGCGTCTCGGTAGGAATAGATCCGCTTGGCCTGGAGTGGGGGCACGACCAGAAGCAAGCCGAGCAGGCCGCTGGACAGCATCAGGCGCACGCAGGAAGACGGGCTCGGCACGAACGGTCGGGTCGGACAGTGCGATGGAGCCCCAAGCCTAGCCGATGGCGGCCGGACTGTGGATGCCGACTGCCAGCGCTTTCCGGGACAATTCAGGCGGCGCGGCGGGTGCCGGCTGCCAGGCTCGCCAGCGCGCGGTCCAAACCCTCCGCGAGATCGGCCGCCAGGTCGGCGCTGTCCTCGATCCCGATGGACAGCCGCAGGAGCTGGTTCGAGATCCCGGCCACGGCGCGCGCTTCGGGGCTCATCGAGGCATGGGTCATCGACGCCGGATGCGCGATCAGGCTCTCGACGCCACCGAGGGACTCCGCCAGCGAGTAGTGGCGCAGGCCCTCGAGGAGCGCGCGGACCTCGGCTTCGCCGCCGTGCAGCTCGAAGCTCAGCATCGCGCCGAAGCCGCGCTGCTGGCGTCGTGCGAGCGCGTGCGAGGGATCGTCGGGGAGGCCCGGGAAGTGTACGCGCGCCACGGCCGGGTGGGCGGCCAGCAGTTCGGCGATCACGAAGGCATTCTCCGCATGCACTTTCAGGCGCGCCGACAGCGTGCGCAGGCCGCGCAGCGTCAGGTAGCTGTCGAAGGGCGCGCCGCCGAGGCCCAGGCAGTTGTTCCACCAGGCCAGCTCCTCGTGGACCGCCTTGTCCGCCGCGACGATGGCGCCGCCGACCACATCGCTGTGGCCGTTCAGGTACTTGGTCGTCGAGTGCAGCACGAGGTCGGCCCCGAGTTCGAGCGGGCGCTGCCAGAGTGGTGAGAGGAAGGTGTTGTCACAGAGCACGCGCGCACCGGCGGCACGCGCGATCGTACACAGCGCGGTGATGTCGACCACGCGCAGCAGTGGATTGCTCGGCGTCTCGATCCAGAACAGGTCGACGCCGCCGACGCAGGCGGCACGCACCGCAGCGTGATCGCGCTGGTCGACCAGTGTCAGGCGGAAACGACCGCGGCGGG